>BNXY01000017.1 GCA_025999935.1 Bacteroidia bacterium
AATCCGCAAAAAGGCAATGTTGCCGATACAATCGCAATCTATCTCGATGAAAACTCGGCTAATCCCCAAACGCTTACCCGCGTATTAAACGATGTAAAAAACTATCGTCCTGCCAATTCTTACGGGTTAGTCGTGCTTTCCCACGCCACCGGCTGGCTGCCCGCCGAAATGTCCGACCCTACGCCCGCTTTGCGTTCTATCATTTGGGACACAGGCACAAGCGAAGCCAACAATTATATGGAATTAAGCGAATTTGCCGCCGCCATACCCTACAAATTGGACTTTATTATTTTCGATGCCTGTTTTATGGGTGCGGTAGAAGTTGCCTACGAATTGAAAGACAAGGCGGATTACATTGTGGCTTCGCCTGCCGAAGTTGTCAGTCCGGGTTTTGTATATTCCACGATGGCGCAACGCCTCTTTCAACCGCAACCCGATTTAACTGCCGTTGCAAGGGATTTTTACGAGTATTTTAACAACCAATCGGGGCTGTACCGGTCTGCAACGGTAAGTGTCGTGAAAACGGCGGAGTTGGAAAACCTGAAAACGCTGTTTCAGGGGATTGCGGGTCAAGCCCGCCATGACACAGGCTTTCAGGATTTGCAATGTTACGGCTACGGCTCACAAAAAATCTACTTCGATTTGGGCGATTATGTTCAAAAACTCTCGCCCGAAAAACACAATGACTTTCAAACCGCACTCGACCAATGTGTTATCTATAAAGCGCACACAGATTCGTATTATTCAGCCGGAAAACCCAACACTTTAACGCCTGTTCGCGCGTTCAGCGGTTTGTCGGTGTATGTTCCGCAAGCGGCATACCCGGAAGCAAACAAACTGTACGAAAGCTTGAAATGGTCAAAAGACGTCCGTCGCATCCCCGGCGGGTCAGGCGTGTAAACAACTATAATAACATAATCAATTATCTGCGAAATTTTTTGTACTTTTGTATATGCGTAGCCTTTAAAAATCCTCTTTAGGGGATTTAGGGGCAGAGATTTTTTCGTAACTTTGCAAGAAATTTATAAATAGTGATTGACAACCATTTTTTTGAAAATAAAAAAGCCGCCTATTATACACTGGGTTGCAAGTTGAACTTTGCCGAAACTTCCACCATTGGTAAACGCTTGTCGGAACAAGGAATCCGAAAAGCCCTTCCCGGAGAAAAAGCGGACATCTGTGTGGTAAACACCTGTTCCGTGACGGAATTGGCGGATAAAAAATGCCGGCAAGCCATCCGAAAAATCTGCAAACAACACCCCGGTTCGTTTGTGGTGGTGGTGGGTTGTTACGCTCAACTCAAACCGGAAGAAGTGAGCCGAATTGAAGGCGTTGATTTGGTATTGGGCGCCAACGAAAAAATGGATATTTTGGAATATTTTCAGACGGTTGCGGGTCAAGCCCGCAATGACAAGATGTATGTTTCCCCCATCAAAGACGTGCGCACCTTCATTCCTTCCTGCTCAAAAGACGACCGCACGCGCCATTTTCTGAAAGTGCAGGACGGTTGCGATTACTATTGTTCCTATTGCACCATTCCCTTCGCCCGCGGCAGAAGTCGCAACGGCAAAATAGCCGATTTAGTGAAATTAGCCGAAGAAGCAGGCAACGAAGGCGGAAAGGAAATTGTGCTGACCGGTGTAAACATCGGCGACTTCGGAAAATCGACCGGCGAAACTTTTTTCGATTTGCTCAAAGCCTTAGACCAAGTCGAATCCATCGACCGCTTCCGGATTTCGTCCATCGAACCCAATCTATTGACCGGTGAAATTTTAGAATTTGTGGCTCAATCCAAACGTTTTGCGCCGCATTTCCATATTCCCCTGCAATCCGGTTCCGACGAAGTCCTGAAACTGATGCGCCGGAAATACGATACGAAATTATTTGCCTCCAAAATACATACAATCAAGCAATTATTGCCTGATGCCTTTATAGGTGTGGACGTAATTGTCGGTGTAAGAGGGGAGAGGGACGAATATTTTGAGGCCGCACGAAATTTCATTGATTCCTTGCCCATTTCCCAACTGCACGTTTTTACCTATTCCGAACGACCGGGAACCATGGCGCTGAATATCGATTATATCGTGAATCCGAAAACCAAACAGGAACGCAGCAAACAATTGCTCGAAATATCTGCTCAAAAAACCAAGGCGTTTTATCAATCCCAAATCGGAACGACTCATCAGGTCTTGTTTGAACACACCAAAAGAGGCGATAAAATGCACGGATTTACAGAAAATTACGTTAAAATAGAAGCAGATTACCAAATTGCTTGGATAAATAAATTGATTCACGTAACTTTGAGCGGATTTAATGAAGATGAAACGACATTGACAATATGAACAAATTGTTAGACCCTATTATTTATGTACTGACTTTCCTGCTGGCGCTTCTCCCGTTTCGCCTACTGTATTTTTTGTCGGATTTATTGTATTATATTATCTATTACATAGTTCGTTACAGGAGAAAATTGGTTCGGAAAAATCTGAGTAATGCTTTCCCGGAGAAAACGAAAAAAGAAATTCTGATTATAGAAAGGGCGTTTTATCATCACTTTTGCGATTATTTCTTTGAAACGCTCAAACTGTTGAATATCTCCGATTCCCGCATGAAAAGGCATTTTGTCTTTAAAAATGAAGATTTGCTGCAATATTTCCTGAAAGAAAGTCGGCCGGTTGTCCTGTTACTGGGACATTACGGAAACTGGGAATGGGTAACATCCATAACACTTTGGTTAAAAGCAGATAAAGATACCATCATCGGACAAATCTACCGCCCCTTGAAAAGCAAAGTTGCCGACCGGTTTTTTCTACGTTTGCGAAAAAGATTTCATTCGGTGGGTTTTGATAAATACACGGTGTACAAGGATATTGTCAAAATGCGGAAAGCCGGTCGGAATTGGTTGCTCGGATTTATGTCCGACCAAAAACCGTCGTCCGGCAATCTGCAACATTGGATGCAATTTCTGAATCAGGAAACCCCCGTATTGACCGGCACGGAAAAAATCGCCAGACATACAAACGCAGTAGTTTGTTATTTAGATATAACTTGTGTGAAAAGAAGTTTTTACGAAGGAAAAGTAAAATTAATTTCCGATAACTTAGCCGAAACAACAGATTTTGAAATTACGGAAAAATACATGCAATATTTGGAAAAAACCATTCTCAGAAATCCTGCCGGTTATCTTTGGACACACAATCGTTGGAAATTTAAAAAGACCGAGTCGCAATGAAGAAAGTCGCAGTAGTTATCCTCAATTGGAACGGTCAAAAGTTATTGGAACAATTTTTGCCTGCATTGCTGAAATATACGCCGGGCGAAACAGCGGAAATCATCGTGGCGGACAATGGTTCAACCGACAGTTCTTTATCGTTTTTAGAAACGCATTATCCGGAAATCGGCCGCATCGTCCTTGATAAAAATTACGGTTTTGCAGAAGGCTACAATCAGGCTTTGGCTCAATTGAGCAATGAATATGTAGTTTTGCTCAATTCCGATGTGGAAGTAAGTGAAAATTGGTTGACTACGGCGATCGATTATTTGGAAATACATCCCGAAACAGCAGCTTTGCAACCCAAAATATTGGCTTTCAACGACAAATCCGCTTTTGAATATGCAGGAGCAGCGGGCGGTTTCATGGATATGTACGGTTATCCTTTTTGCCGCGGACGGATTTTTACCACGATAGAAAAAGATAACGGACAGTATGATAACCCGATAGAAGTTTTATGGGCGAGCGGCGCCTGTTTGTTCATCCGCTTGAAAGATTACCGGGAAGCGGGTGGTTTAGACAAGTATTTTTTCGCGCATCAGGAAGAAATTGATTTGTGTTGGCGGTTACGGGCCAGAGGAAAAAAGATTGTTTGCCTGCCGCAATCCGTGGTTTACCATGTAGGCGGCGCCACACTGAAAATGGAGCATCCCCGCAAAACTTTCCTGAATTTCAGAAATAACCTGTTGATGCTGTATAAAAACCTTCCGGAAAAATATTATAAACAGGTAATGCTTTTCCGTTTTTTCGCGGATTACCCGGCGGCTTTGCAATTCCTCTTGAAAGGCCATCCCGCCAATGCCTTTTCGGTTATAAAAGCGCGTTGGGATTTCAACAAGCAAAAAAAGAACTATCAAACGGTTCGGAAAGAAAATCTCTCAAAAACAACAACGGATGATTTTCCGCCGGAGATATTAAAAAAAAGTTTATTGTGGGAGTATTATGTACAGGGGCGAAAAATCTTATTTCCCCAGAAGAAGGTAATGTAATTTATATTCCTGCTAAAACAACAGGCAACCAAAAGGAAGGCGACAAGATGGCGGTCAATGACAAAATGCTGGTGGTTGAATAAAAGGAGTGATTTCAACATATACTTCCGTTCCCTTGCCCGGTGTGGAGTATATATTCAGTTTGCCGTTGTAGGCGGTGATTCGGTCGCGGAGGTTTTTGAGTCCTATGCCTTTAGCGGGAGTTTTCGTATCAAATCCGCAACCGTTATCCTGAACAGTGAGCGAAACACGGTTAATATCCTGCACCAATTGGACATTAATATTCTCTGCTCCTGAATGTTTAATGGCATTGTTCACCAATTCATGTCCGCAACGGTAGATAGCGATTTCTATCCGGCTGTCGAGACGGCTGTCGTCGCCGAAATAATGAAATTCGGCATTTGGAACCGACATGCAAAAATTTTCCAAAGAGACTTTCAATCCATACAAGAGCAAAGGTTTGGGTATCGTGTCTTGAGCTATGCGGCGTAATTCGCTGATAGACTGGTCGAGCATCTCGCGGGCATTTTGCAGATGTTCCACATCGTTTAAATTGAGCTTGACTATGGAAAGCATACCGCCAAGACCGTCATGCAGATCGCGAGCCAATCGCTTCCGCTCTTCCGTTTCACCATCAATAACAGACTGGATGGCAATGATTTGTTTTTCCTGTTCCAACTGTATGATACGCTGTCCGGCTAATTTTTGTTTACTGACTGCCAAACGATATTGGAATATAAAAAGAAATAATAAGGATAAGAACAAAGCTCCACCGGTAACACTTAGAAAGACATAAAGCGTTCGTTCATCTTCCAGAGCAGCGATGCGAAATTCTTTCTTTTCGGTTTCGTATTTGACAGCCAAATCGGACACGGTCGTATGGAAACTCTTTTCGGAATATTGGTCGTTCAGTTCGGAATATTTTTGGAGGTATAATGCCGCCTTGTCCGGATTGTGCATGTAGATATTCGCCAGCGCGATATTGTGGGCGATGGTGCGCGATTCGTCGATATTGGTCGAATCGGTCTGCCAGGCCTTGAGCGCTTCGGCTTCCGCTTCGGGATAGCGTTTCATTGCCAGGTAAATGGAGGACAAAATCTTCCATGCATTTAAACGCAAATTGTTGTCGGTCAAAATATCGGCTTCCGCCATGGCTTCGTTGGCATGTTGCAGCGCTTGGTCGTAATCGTTCAGTTGCAGGTAAATGCTTGCCAGCAAACATTGCGTCTGATGATTATTTGTTATTCTGTATTGTACTATTGTATTGATACTGTCCGATTTCAAGGCATATTCGAGCGCTTTGTCCATATCGCCCTGTTTCAAATAATTTTCCGCATACTCAATATAAATATGCGACATCCTTATCAGATGTGTGCTAAAAGCCATAGCTTCGGCAGCCTTGTCCAAGTACAGGATGGCCATGTCCGGATTATTTAGTTTCCGGTAAATTTCCCCCAGATTGGTTAATATCTTTATTTCGTTGTCTATCCGCCATTTCTTTTCTTTTTCCGGTTCATTTGCCCACACATCATCCTGCTCGTTTAGTTTCAGGCTTTTCAGATAATAATCAATAGAGGTGTTGTATTTTCCCTGTTTTACATAGTTAAAAGCAAGCATCGTAAGTGCACCTATTTCCAATATTTTATCCTTTTGTTTTACGGCAATTTCCAGCGAATTGTTAAAATAACTCAATGCCCTGTCATAATCGCCTTTAAAGCACCATGCGGCTCCCAGATGATACCCGACCTCCACCTCTGTTTTATACTCTTTCAGTTTGTGGGCAAGATTTATCATTTTAGAGGCATATACAATTGTACTGTCCATATCAAAAGCGGCATACTTCCCGATAATCTCACCAAGTATTTCCAATTCCTGCTTTTCCGTAAGGGTTTGGGTGTGGAGTATGTTTTTCAACGAATCGCAGTAGCGCGTGAAATCGTCCCATCTGTTGTCCGCCGCCGATGCTCCGCCGCATACTTGTATGAATACAAGTAAAAACAGGTACCTAAGTAAATGAATAAAAAAGCGCGTATTCATAAGCATAATTATTTTCACATCCAATGAAACATATACTACACCGGATTGATTTTTCGAGGGTAAAGGTACAAAAGATTTTAAAGAACATCACTCCTTTTGCAAAAATTTGTAGAATTGACGGAGTCAATTTATTTAATGACTATCCGCAAAGTTACCCCTAAATCCCCTTTAGGGGGTTGGGGTAGAATAGGGGCTATTCCGTCTTAATAGATTTCACAGGATTCGCCATCGCCGCCCGCAGGGATTGAAAACTGACCGTAAGCAGCGCCACCAAAGAAACCAACAGCACAGCTCCGGCAAATATCTCCCAGCCTAAATTGATTCGATAGGCATAATCTTTTAGATAATTGGAGGTAATGTACCACGCAACCGGCAAACCGATTACGAAAGAAATTCCTATCAGATACATATAACTTTTCCCCAATTGCACGAGAATGTCCCCGATGCCTGCGCCCAAAACTTTGCGGATGCCGATTTCTTTTGTCCGCTGCTCTGCTGAAAACGCGCTTAATCCGAATAAGCCCAGACAGGAAATGAAAATCGCCAAACCGGCAAACAAAGCGGATAATTTGCCTTCCAAGCGTTCGCCCGAAAACATCGCATTGAAACGGTCGTCCATGTAAGTTGGTTCAAAAGATTCGCTCGAATTGAACGTTTGAAGCGTACTTTTAATTTTTGCAATCGCTTCCAAAGGATTGACTCCCGATTTCAAGCGGACAAACAAATGCTCTGTTTGAGGTAGATATACTTGAAAAATAACCGGTTCGGGCTTTTCCTTATACACATTGTTAAAAACAAAATCTTTTACGATACCGATAATTTTCATTTGAAAATTTCCCCGTTGGATATATCCATCAACTTTCCCTTCTTCTTTCATAATTTCCGCCAAAGTTTGATTGATAATCACATTTGCACTTCCACCTTCACTTTCATCTTGAATTGTAAAATCTACTCCATCGATTAATTTCAAACCGGCGGCATCCATCAATCCCGAGCTTACCATTACCCGTGAAATCAAAAGATTAATTTCCGGCTCTTTTCCCTGCCAATTATAACCCCATCCATTATTATTAATATTCAATAAAGTCATGCTGCTCAATGCGGCGCTTTCTACATAACCTGTATTGAGCAATTCATTCCGGACAGCTGAAAAACTACTTTTAATATCATCCGTTGCATTAAAGGTAACCAAATTCTCTTTCACAATGCCTAAATCCCTTTTCTGAACAAATCGAATCTGAAAAAAAACGACCAAAGTGGCGCAAATCAGAATAAAAGCAGCCGTAAATTGAAAGACCACCAATCCTTTGCGTATCCAAACTACGCTGCTGTTTCCTACGGCTTTTTGCTTTTTCAAAGTAGCCATCGGCGAAAAAGAAGATAAATAAAAGGCCGGATAACTTCCCGCAAGGAACGTACAGAGAACGCCGATGCCCAGCAAGCCACCAATGATTACCGGATTTGACCACCGGATAAATAGTTCTCTGGAAACCAATTCATTGAACGACGGCAGGCAGAGATAAACCAAACCGACGGCTAATACCAAGGAAATGGCCGTAATCAATGCCGATTCCATCAAGAATTGTTTAATCAATGCCTTGCGTTTGGTTCCGAATGTCTTTCGCACACCCACTTCCAATGCCCGTTTTTGAGAACGCGCAGTGGACAGATTCATAAAATTGATGCAGGCAATCAGCAAAATAACCAAACCAATCATAAAGAACAAGCGAACAGTACGAATGTATCCGCTGCCGGTTTCCATGCCGTCTATAAATTCTCCATACAAACGCATCCGGTTAATCTGGTAAATAAATGCCCAATTATCAATTTCCGCTCCTTTCATTTCTGAAAGCAATTGATTCATTTTCTTGTTGATCGCTTTAATATCGGCACGCGGTTCCACTTCTACATAACAGGACAACCAATTACTATCCCAGTCTCCTTCCCGAGCCCACCCTTTATCCAAAAGTTCTTGGGCTTTGATACGGAAAGGAATTACCCATTCAAATTGAAAACGGGTATTTTTCGGTAAATTTTGATAAACGCCGGTTACCTCAAACGATTGACCGGCCATCTGAAGGCTTTTCCCGACCGGATCTTCTCTGCCGAAAATTTTCTCCGCCATTTTTTCGCTGATTACGATGGGAAATGCCGGTTCAAAAGCTGTTTGTACATTTCCGCGGACAAAAGTCATACCAATCATCTCAAAGATGCTTTCATCCAAATACTCTCCTTTTTCAGAAAAAATATGAGTGGAATTTTCGGGGACAAAGCGCTGCATATCGCCCCAACCACAACGAGTAACTCGTTTCACTTCAGGAATATTGTTTTTTATCCATTCGGGCATCGGGCCGGGAGCGACAAAAAACGTGCGGGTATCATCGCCAAACTGCTGGTGTTGCCCAAACTCATACAGATTTTCCGAATGAGGAATGGCTTTGTTGAACGAAAAATTATACTCTACCCAGAGAAAAATCAGGGCGGCGGAAGTAATCCCAATGGTTAAACCAAGGATATTCAGTATGCTGTATGTCTTGTTCCGGAAAATGATTCGGAGGGATTTTTTGAGATTGGGCATAATTATTTATAATTTATTTACCATTTATTCAACACTTCTTTTACAAAATCCACCCATTTGTGTGATGGAATCGTTTTATCTATGTAATAATCAGGGTGGATTCCTTTATCGTCGATAGTCATATTGGGGATTCTGTGACTTTTTGATAAACCATACCACAGTTTAAACTCCTTGCATGGCGATTCTATGAAATGCAGATTGGATATATCCAATGCACCACTGGTTGTAGTGCCAAAAAGTTTCACTTTTTTACTCTGTTTCGCTGCTAATAAGAACTGCTCGGTTGTACTTGCATTTTCTCCATTAATTATTATTCCAATATTCTTAGGATACACATAAATCGTATCCAACTCCTTAACGCTTATAACCTTTGAATTTATATCAACAAATTCGCCTAAATGTGCTTCCAATTTATCATAAGCGGTTTTTACCCATTTTTTGTCACTGTCGTGTAAATCGCCATAAACTCCATTTAATAAATCCAACCATCTTTGATTATTCTGTTTTGTGGATAAATATGCGACACCGACTGTTCGTATTGGATTCGTATATAGAAAAGGAATAATTTCGCTGAAGTTGGTGTCACTTCCGCCACCGTTATTTCGTATATCAATGATTAAATTTTTCGTGCGGAGTATTTTCTCTTTATTGGCAAAAATAACACTGTCAATTAAAGCCTTTGAATTCTTAAATGACGGAATCCGCAGCAGCAAGGTTGTTGAGTCTATTTCCTCTGCGTAAGGATTTGCGGCAAATATTATTTTGAAATAATTTTCGGCTGATAAATCAACAGGCAGTTGCGGACGTAATCGTTTGAGATTAATGTTACCTATTTGAAGATGATTTGTTCCAATAAATTCTACAGCATTGTTATTCTCATTTACAGAACGATTTCCCATGTAAAAAATGGATTTCAGGTTTTCGCCTTCACGAATTATTTTCAGTTTAACTTCTCCTTTTTTCCACAATTTATTTTCCGATTCTACAATAAAGCCAATGTAATTATCGCCTTCTTTTTTGATAGCTATTGTATAAAGTTGTGTCTCCCAAATTCCCTCAAAATCCGCTTCTTTTTTGCCGTCAAGATAGTTAGAGAATTTTTCAATATCTATATCGATGGTTTCCCAATTATCGGTATTTAGCGTTGACTGATTATTGGTTTGTTGATTATTAACTTCTCCATAAGTCAATCGTTCAATGCCAATATGTCCCTTGCGGAAAAAAGTCAACCATTCATACAGCAATGTTGTACATTCAATAGAAGTTTTAGCCGACTTTATTTTTTCAAAGGACAAAGCGTTATGAATATCATAAGCCTGCTTCCCTTTTGAATCAATGATGTATTGAAAACCGGCATCATTTTCTTCAAAAGTTTTTTTTATCCATTCAAAATTGCTTTCACAATTACAATCCTGCGCATTACCGGTTGTTGAAATCAGCAATGTCAATGCGAATACTAAAATCAATTTATTTTTCATCGTTTTATTTTTTATGTCTCTGTCGAGACTGTTTATAATTATTTTTCCTTTTCGCCGAATGGCGTTACATTTGGGTAACCGTTGCGCTACGCTTGCATGGGGCTACCCATATTAAAGTCCTTCCGGATTTTTTTAATGCGTTTATTTCCAATAATTTATTTTCCATTTAGAATATACGAAACATTAGATTTTTATTATTTAATACGCCTTGTATTTGAACCATTCAACAACTTTTTCATTATCAACCGTGGGACGTCCGAACCTATATGTTTCGCCACAGCCATTTACGGCTATAATGTTGGGGACGCTCGATATATATGACCAATAAATACCACCGTCCTCATAAGAACACATATCCGGTTTAAACAAAGTGTCGTTAATGGTAACTTCGGCTGCTGTTATTTCCAGATTATTGTTTTCCATATTTGCCGTTGTTTCTTTGGTATTCGCATTAATCATTAAACGGATGTTTTGTGCAAATACCGAACCATGATTGTTATGTCTGATGCGCGCTGCCCTGCAATAAAGCATGTTAGAATTTACCAAAAAGATGTAAACATGTTTGTTTGTGCCAATTTCAATATGCAGGTTTTCCGGGTCAAGGTTATATTCAACCGTTCCCAATTGCCAATATTGCAAACAATCGCCAATCGTATTATCTTCTGCAAAAGGCATTTCGTATGCAGGACAAACAGTTATTTTCTCCACCAATTGCAATTTTCCGGCTTGATCGTTCTGCAAAACATCCAATTGTCCGTCTTTCAAATGGATATAATCACCTATCAACAATCTTTTTTGAGAATCCTCGCATACAATTTTTTCGTATTCTTTTGTCTTTACATCGAAAACGAAACCCGAAAAGAAATTACTATAAATCGCTTCCCCTACCCGTTCATTTTGTCGAAGCGTGGCCGATATCTTATCATTGTTCCGTTCAAACAACAAGGTGTATTTTTCGGTTTGCACCAATTCACAATCGGCATCTGCCCAAACGCCATAACAGGCCGTTAAATCGTTAATTTCATTTGGTTTATTACTACAATTCACATTCATAGCAAAAACAACACAACCAAGCAGTCCTGCAATAATTTTTGTAATAATTTGTCTATTAATCTTATTCATAATTGTTAATTGTTAATTAATTTTTCGCCGAATACGCCAACTCCCGCAGAAAGTTCTCCGTCACCAATTTCCCGTCCAAAATATGGACGATGCGGTTACTGTACCGGGCATCGTGGTCGCTGTGCGTTACCATGATGATGGTGGTTCCGGATTCATTCAGAGCAGTCAGTATCTCCATGACTTCCACCCCGTTTTTGCTATCAAGATTACCGGTCGGTTCGTCGGCCAGAATCAGTTTCGGATTGTTCACGATGGCGCGGGCGACGGCCACACGTTGTTGCTGACCGCCAGACAGTTGAGCTGGAAAATGATTGCGGCGGTGCATCATCTGAACGCTTTTAAGGGCAGCATCAACCATTTCTTTCCGCTTGGCCGATTGGATGCCGGAATATTCCAAAGGCAATTCCACATTTTCAAATACGGTCAGTTCGTCAATCAGGTTAAAATTCTGGAAAACAAAGCCGATATTGGCTTTTCGGAGGTCGCAACGTTTGTTTTCGCTAAGTTTCGTAACCTCTTCGCTATTCAGCATATAACCTCCATCGGAAGGTTCATCCAATAATCCTAAAATATTCAGCAAAGTAGATTTTCCGCAACCCGAAGGCCCCATGATAGCAACAAATTCGTGCGCTTCTACTTGCAAGGACAAGTCATCCAAAGCCACGGTTTCCACTTCTTCCGTCCGGTAAATTTTCCGCAAATTATTTATCTGTATCATAATCGTTTGAATTTGTTTTTTTTATTTGTTTATTAAAAAAGATGCAAGAGTCGTGCCAAATTCATAATTATATAATAATCAATTTATTGCAAAATAACACAAATGAAAAAAGTGTTCGGAATCGGACACTTTTTGTACGGTAATGGACACCACTTCAAATTCGGCAAATATATATTAAATTTGTCGTACACCCTATTAAATGTTAAATATTTTATTTCAACAAAAATTCTTACTCAAAAATTTGTACAATATCCAAATGGTTATTATTTTTGCAAGACTTGACAAGATTTTATATCGTACAATCGGATAATTTTACTTGTCTTTTCAATACTTTTATAATGAATCTACGCCAAGCAAATATCCTGATTGTTGACGACGACAAAGACGTGTTGACCGCTGTCCGCCTGTTGTTGCAGCCGGAAGTTAAAAGCATTACTACCAATCCCAATCCGGAAAATCTGCGGAAACTCCTCTCTGATAATTCATTCGATTTGTTGCTGTTGGATATGAATTTCAACAGTTCGCAAAATACCGGCAATGAGGGACTTTATTGGCTGCGGCAAATCAAATCGCGGCATAAACCATTGCCTGTCATCATGATTACGGCTTATGCCGACATTGATTTGGCAGTCAAATGCCTCAAAGAAGGCGCTACCGATTTTGTAGTAAAACCTTGGAAAAACGAAAATCTGATTCAAACACTCAAAGAAATTCTGCAAAAACAAGATATTTTGCCCAAACAAACCGCCAAAGAACATCCGGAACTACCGGAAATTATCGGCGATTCGGAATTGATGCAAAACCTTTTTCGGAAATTGGAAAAGATTGCGCCAACCGACGCCAACATCCTGATTCTGGGCGAAAACGGAACCGGAAAAGACTTGATTGCACAAGCGATTGGTCGCCTGTCGCTCCGTAGGGACAAACCGTTTGTCAAAGTAGATGTGGGCGCATTGACCCAAACGCTTTTTGAGAGCGAACTCTTCGGACACAAAAAAGGCGCTTTTACCGACGCCCGCGAAGACCGAATCGGCCGGATTGAAACGGCCAGCGGAGGCACTTTGTTTTTGGATGAAATCGGAAATATTCCGTTGCAGCAACAGGCAAAACTGCTTACCGTATTGCAAAACAGACAAATAACCCGCTTGGGAAGCAACACGCCCATTCCGGTCGATATCCGTCTGATTACCGCGACCAATCTCCCATTCTCCGATTTGTCCGACGAGCGACTGTTCCGCAAAGACTTAATCTACCGGATTAATACCGTGGAAATTACAGTGCCGCCCCTGCGCGAACGGGGAAATGATACCATCCTCATCGCCGAACATTTTCTGCGAATATACGAAAAAAAATATTTGAAACCCGCTTTGCATCTGTCCGATGCCGCTGCAAAAAAACTATTGTCCTATACTTATCCGGGCAATGTCCGGGAGTTGCAATACGCTGTCGAACGGGCGGTTATCATGGCCGACAGCCACATTCTGAGCGGAGAAGACATCGTTTTCTCGCCCATCGAACAAAAGAAAACGGACAATACCGATTCGCCAACTACCCATAACTTGGAAGAATTGGAACGAGAAACCATTGAACAAGTTATCGAAAAGCACAAAGGGAATATTTCACGCGCCGCCAAAGAATTAGGTCTGACACGGGGCGCTTTATACCGCCGCTTGGATAAATACGAAATGTAATGAAACTGCGCACCTTTATATTACCCTTTTTTCTGACAATAGCCAGCGGATTATGCGTATTCTTTTTCCTGACAAGCAAAATATTTCCGGCTATCCTCTTTTTAGGATTGGCTATTTTCTTTTTTGTCCGCATCATACAATTGATTTCTTCGGTTTACCGGGAAGTGGACGAATTTACCGAAGCCATTCAAGCAAGGGATTTTTCCCGAAAATTTCCCGATAAAAAGATTAAGAAAAACCGGATTTACAAGCATTTTAATGAAATCACAGACGCATTCCTCTCCTTGAGTATCCGGAACGAAACGCAACAACAATATTTGGTAAAGATGCTCGAATTGGTCGATACGGGCATTTTCGCCTACAATATCGAAACCGGCGAAACGCTCTGGATGAACGAAGCGCTGACCAATATGCTGGACATTCCACACCTGAAAAACATGCACTGGTTGAAAAAACGGAATGAAACGTTGTACAACGAAATCGCCGAAATCCCTTTGGGAGAACATCGCTTGGTCTCTATCCATTCCGGAAAACAAACCCTCAAAGCGTTGACAAAAGCCTCTCATTTCCAGACCGATGGAAAAACCTACAAGCTCATCGCTTTCCACAACATCAACGCCACTTTGGAAGAAGTAGAATCCGGCGCATGGAAAAGCCTTTTGAATGTGATGACCCACGAAATCATGAACTCCATCGCTCCGGTCGCCTCCCTCGCCGAAACCTTGAAAAAGCGTATCCGAAAAATCAAGGAAGAACTCGGCGCTCAGGTTCCGCCCGATTTTGAAGACATCGAATTTGCTATGGACACCATTCACCGGCGCAGCGAAGGCTTACTACAATTTTCCGAAACCTATCGCAACCTGAGCATAAAAATCGTACCCAACAAACAAACGGTCAATCTTTTCGAACTACTGAATACCATCTACCAACTCATGAATCCTTCCCTCGAAATGAAAGGCATTTCCTTGGAATTGAAAACCGATAATCCGACCATCATAGCCCAAATAGACCGCAATCTCATTGAACAAGTCGTCATTAATTTTATTACTAACGCTACGCATGCCTTGAAAGAAGCGGAAAATCCAAGCATTGTCTTGTTCTCGGGAATCACAAAAGAGGGAAATCCCTACCTGACCGTTGCCGATAACGGTTGTGGCATTCCGGACGATATTCGGGACAAAATTTTTGTGCCTTTTTTTAGTACCAAAAAAGGGGGAAGCGGAATCGGGCTGAGTTTGGCGCGAGAAATTGTGAAAATGCACAAAGCCGCCATTCGCCTACAAAGTCAGGAAGGCGAAGGCTGTGCGTTTACAATATTGATGCCGGTGGAACGCGGGCTATAATTCTATAATCTGAAATAAACCGCTTTTAGTCCCAACTTGTGCGTGACTTTCATGCAACCTATTTTTATTACGATACTGAATTTCCCCCCAAAAGGGGGATTGACAGCCTATTATACAGACACTACCTTTGCAACATTAATTAACAATTTTTAAATTTAATAGTATGAGAAAAATTATTTTTTTACTGGGAATTATGGGAATATTAGCTTCTTGTTCCCCGAAAGTTACAGGTGTTAGTCAGAATTATTCGACAGAGACAGAGTTTGTTGAAAGTATTCCTACGGATGCGGACTATGCTTTATTGCACATTTATCGGTCCGGATTAATAGGAGCCGCGGTTGGTTATGATTTATATATAGGCGATGCGCTTATTTGTCATGTAAAGAATAAAATGAAAGAAACCGTCAAAATTGACCAAGAAGGTTTAAATACTTTATGGGCAAAAACGGAAAGCAAGACAGAATTGCCGATAAATATTCAATTTGGACATGAATATTATATTAAATGCAGTGTCAAAATGGGTGTAGTTGTTGGACGTCCTAAATTGGAAATTGTTGACAACAAAAAGGGAAGATCCGAATATAGCGCGATTAAAGAGAAATAAAATATTTGTAATTATGAAATGGTATTTAAAAGTTTTAAGACAGTACGCTGATTTCAGCGGAAGAGCGAGAAGGAAAGAGTTTTGGATGTTTGCGCTTTTTAACTGGCTGATTTGGGCGTTTGTGTGGGGGCTTGTGCTTGCGCTTACCGGCGATATGAACAGTCCCGAAAAATTTGCAGCGGCAATCACTGTTATCTATTTGAGTTATCTGATTGCGGTGATGTTGCCCTCGATGGCGGTTGTCGTGCGGCGTTTGCACGACTTGGGCAAAAGCGGCTGGTGGCTGTTCATCGCGTTTGTTCCGCTGGTGGGCGGCGTGTGGCTATTTGTCCTGATGTGCCTCGAAGGGCAGACGGAGGGAAATCGCTACGGAGCAAATCCCAAAACCTCTGCCGCTACCTTCGCACAACCGGCGCGGCTGCGGAGTGCAGGCATTGCGCTTGTCGTTTCGGCAGTTGTTCTGATTCTGTTGCCGATACTCTTTGTGTTTGTGTTGCTTTTAAGGCACGGCACATATATATTCAATCCCTATTCAATCGTCGATTTGTTGCTTGCCATAGCGCTGCTTGTTGGCGCTGTTTGGCTGCACAGGCAAAAGGTCAACAAGGCGTCAATTCTGCTTTTTGCGGTATCTGTCTTATACTTGATACTGAATTCATGGGAAATCACCGAAATGATAGCAGATGGAATCCCCGAAATGATAGCAGATGGATATTTTTCTTGGCAGTATGTTGCAAATATTGCATCTTCTGCTGTTATGTGGCTGTTTGTCGCTTTGTTGTTCGCCGCGGCGCTGTTTTCGCCCAAGAACATAAAACTGGCAGCCATATTGGCTATTGTTTTTTCAGCAATCAATTTCTTGTGGTATGGTTATACAGGAGCGACTTCTCCGGTGTCGGCAGAACATCCGTTAGAGATAGTGTCCAACATCGTCAGTAAGTTCACTTTCTTATTGCCTGTTGCATTTATCGTTATCGCCAATACCTTATCAAGAAAAGAGGAACAGGTAATTGAAGACGCCGACATATATGCCTCAGCAGAAAACCAAGATTTCACAGCAAGTAACAACAGCGAAGCGGGAGCAAAAAGACACTCAGCAAAGGAGCAAGAATAGCAACGCTTGTCGGTTGCATCCTTTTTGCGTTGGGAGGCTTGTTTATGTTTGGATTAACGCAAGAATTAGGCTCTTTGTGGGTAGCAGTCTTCTTCGGTTTTCTGGCGGCGGTCAATATCTACAAGTTGGCGACCGATTACAACAACGATACAACGCAAAAAAAGGATAAATAATTAATAACCGCCCCGCAAGGGGCATAAAAACAATAAGAATATGAAAAGGTATTTAAAAGTTTTAAGACAGTACGCTGATTTCAGCGGAAGAGCGAGAAGGAAGGAGTTTTGGATGTTTACGTTATTCAATATTATTTTCTTATGGGTGGCAGCGATAATAGATGGTGTTATTGGACGTAATACAGGAGCGCCGAATATGATCTGCTATACATTGTATTTTCTCGCCACGCTGACACCCGCATTAGCGGTTACAGTCAGAAGATTGCGCGATGCAGGTAAAAGCGGTTGGATGATTTTGATAAATTTAATACCCATAGTTGGGCAGATATGGCTGCTGATTCTGCTGATAAAAGAAAGCGAACCGGAAGATATTCAACAGGAGATGGATTCTACGGTGTTTGAACCTGTCAATGCAGAAGTTCTGAATGTAAGCATTTGGGATTTAAAATGTCCAGATTGCGGCAAGAACGATTTGATTATTATAGGTTTAAAGGGTGCTATTGGAAGATCCATTGTTAACGTATTGTTTTTTGGAGCAATCGGCAATATAATCGCCGGAAATAATGCTGCAAAAAACACACAAACAAAGCCTGTGCAATATCAGTGCAAAAGCTGTAAGCACAAATTTTACAGCGAACCGTTGCCTGCATCTCCGGAGGAAATTCTCACGGAACCTTGTATTATCAATTTCAAACGCTTAGGTAATTTTGTAGGTGCGGCGCTTCCCCAATTTATTTATTTAAATGGCACAAAAATTGGAGCTATAAAAAACGGAAATGCTATTTCCTTTCAAACGAATGTAAAACACAATACGCTTTTTGTTATGGATATACATGGAGTCGCATTCAAGGATGTATATAAATTTGAGGCGCAACCCAGCGCTTCCGTTTATGTACGATTTGACCGCAAATTTTTGAAATCTTAAAAAGAAACTTTACATAGAACAAATTAGGCAGAAGGACAATTCGGCAGGGTCGGCAGTATGTGAAAACTGTATTCGCATGTTCAAGTAAAAGTTATTTTATACGTAATTTATAATAAGCGCTCCTGAAAGGGGGCATATGAAATGAAAATAATATGAAAAGAATCGATTTAAAGAAAATTTCAGTGAGTTTGGCAGCAATATTTTTACTGTCAGGCTGCGCCGTACACAATGCGGCAGTATCAAGTTCTGGTGCGCCGTTTTATTTGGCGTATGATTCGGAGGAAGTGATTCGCGACCAGTCGCAAGTGGCTACGATTACCTCGACAGGAGGCTTGGAAATTGACGGCGTTGAAGTGAACGGCAAAAATTTCCGTTCGGCACACACGGGCGGGATTAAAGGCAATATTGTCGTAGCTGACGTATTGCCCGGAACACACACCGTGAAATTACTCCGCGACCCTTCGGGAGGGGCTGTCAGGGTAAATCCGATTACCTATAATTTTGAAGCAGGGAAAGTTTATGATGTCGCCATCACACTTATTATGATGGGTGTTAAAGAAAACAAGTCGGCAGACGTGATTCAAAAAATTGCCGATAACCGTAAGAATAATGTGTTTGAAAAGGAAAAATAATGTATCAACCGCCCCGCAAGGGGCATAAAAACAAAAGAAAGATGAAAAGAGTAAAATTAATCAGTTTAGGGCTGGCGCTTACGGCGGTGGCAATGAGTTTGGCTTGTAATCAAGCCGCAAAAAAGACGGAAACCGTAAAAGAAAAGGCAGCAAGTAAACTAAATGCGACTGTTGATGGCAACGAATATTTGCTTGCTTATTTTCAGCCGTATAACGAAGAAACGATTCCATCTGAAGGCAACACTGCTTACAAATTGCGATTTACAGTATTAAAAGCGACAGATGGAATTGCAACTCATCATGCAAATTTAATTTATGATGGAAAAGAAACAGGATGCAGGGTAAGAATACTTGACATTGGAGCTAAAATAAGCATGGGATTTGCACCTGACGACCTTTATCAAATAGAGAAGAATGCGCTAAGCGAAGGCGGCGCTATGGAATTAATTTATGAAATCCCGAAAGGCGGCAAACCTCAAAGCATCGTATTTTACGATAAATCAAAAACAAAAGTCGCAACAATTGATGTAGAATATATTCCAAAAGAATAATACGACACTGTCAGAAGCAACCCCCTGTTCGCCGGAGGTTGAAAAATAAAAGGCGTTCGGACAAGATTCCATCTTGTGC
Organism: Bacteroidia bacterium; assembly: GCA_025999935.1. GTDB lineage: Bacteria > Bacteroidota > Bacteroidia > Bacteroidales > Azobacteroidaceae > Azobacteroides. Next base: position 19,306 of record BNXY01000017.1, read on the forward strand.
GGTCTATCCCCGCAGGTTCTACCTGCGTAATGTGACCGGCGAGAACAGGATAAACGGGATGGAATCTTGTCTGAACCGGGATTTTAATAAGATTTTCAGGATTCTCAAGATGAATAAAAATCCTGGTCATCTTGTGAATCTTGTGAAAATCGTGGTTCGGACAAAAGCAATGGCGGGGCGTTTTTTCTCCCCGCTGAAAATAAACCCCATTAGTGGGATATAGGGCGGTTGTTTATTGAGCGTATTTTTGCATTGAAATTAAATTTAAACTGTCTCCGGAAGAGGGCATAAAAACTAAATAAAGATGAAAACAGTAAAATCAATCAGTTTAGGACTGTTGCTCGCAGCAATGGCAATGTTTACGGGCTGCGGTCCGAGTGCAGAAGACATTCTGAAAAAGTATGAGACCCACAGCGTTTTGGATGCGGCTGCAAACAAAGCGGGTGTCAGCTTGGATTCTGCTATTCTTCACGATGTGCTTACCGTGGGTAATATTTCAATCGCTTCTGATAATTTTGTGGTTGAATACGCCCATCCGGCACTCAAAGAGAAAGGGGAAAACGTTCAATTGCTAAGCAACCGTTTTGTGGTGGTAAGGGCTGACAAACCGGAAGAAATTGTATCTGTCAATATCCATGACAAGGAAACCGAAAAGGGTTTTGTCACCACCCTTCATCTTCCGAATCAAGCCGATAAAGGATTTTTCCTTATCTGCTTCAAGGGAATTGACAAAAGCGAATCGGCAACATTGGCAACGCCGCCGTGTTTCTTTATCGTTTCCGTCAAGGACAAAAAATTAACGGTGTTGACGCAACAGCCTCTATTGGGCGACGGGCTTTTTGATGTTGATTATACGAAAACGCATATCAACAGTTTTACCGAGCCGCAGATCTATTCGGGAACAATCAATTTTGAGAAGTCGAAAGACGTAACCGTGCAGTTTACGCTTACGGCAGACGGTACACAAGTTACAGCGTATGAATTATCTGCCGAAAAATTGTTTCTGACCCCAAAAAAGACATACATGACGAGTGTAGTATTCAATAGATTAAGGATTGAGTTCACAAAGCCTGTTGAAGTCGCTAATGGCAAAATATCATTGAATGCATTTCTATTTTCCGATTTGTCGGTTACTGACGCCTGCATTTACGGAACGGTAAAATTCGATACCGAAGATGGCAACACCCAACCGGTATATGCCGTATTTAAAAATATAACTACTCCGCAGGAAATTCCTACAGAAATATTGAATCCAAATAAATAATTAATAAAAATTATGAAAACGTTAAGATTTTTTTTGAATTTTGCAGTTATTATTTTTAGCTCGCTTGTTTTTACACAGTGTAATAAACATGGAGATCCGGAACCGGATTTGATTTCGGTTTCTCCAAAATCGCTCGAATTTGAAGCGAGTATCGAAAATGCGCCGACAAAGAGCGTAACTGTAACAACCAATTTGGACACTTGGGAAGTATTCAATACCACCCCTTGGATAAAAACGGACAAATACGATGAAAAAACGCTGTCTGTTGCTGTTATTACTAACTATACGGACATAAAAGAACCTCGGATAGCTGAAATCAGAGTCAAAGCAGGTAGCGTTTACGATACTATTCAGGTTACGCAGAAAGCCAAGATTCAGGACAACCTTGCCATCAATCCCACATCGCTTTCATTCAAAGCCGCCGAGACGGGAGAAAAATCGGTTGCTGTTACCACCAATGCTTCGGAATGGAAAGCCTCGAAGCCAAGCGATGTTACCTGGCTGAGTATTGAAGTAGAGAGCAGCAAGGCGCTTAAGGTGCGTGTACCGTCGGCCAATACGCAAATTACGCCCCGTACAGCCAATATCACTTTTACGGCCGGAGATGCCGAGCCGGTAATTTTGACCGTGACGCAGGCCGGTACGACAGTGGTCGTCGGGCCATGCTTCGGCTATGCGCCTAACAGTACTTATTATGCGACCGGAACACCCAGTCTTGCGACTAATCCGGGGCCGAGTTCGTGGTCGGGCAGTGTAACGCTTAGCTGTGCATCACAGTTTTATTCGATTACGAATTGGGGCGGATCAGGACGTATGGTATTTTGCGATTACATAAACAATAAAATCATATTGGACAGCGACTATAGACTCGTTGAAGGAACCGGCGGTTTCAACGGTTATTTTAAGGCGATTATTTTAAATAATGCAGCATTAACATGGGAAGAAGTACCGAACTTTGAAGTCAAGTATAATACATCGACAAGGGTATTGGATTTCAGCGGTACCTATAAAGGTTATCCGGTAATAGTTGGTATTGTCGCCATCGAAGAATCGACAAAAGATTTGAAAGGCGTTTATGGAGATGCATATTCAAATGCCAAACTCACGCTTACCCCAACTTCTTCGGCTCCATCCAATGGAAATGCAGAAATTAAAACTGAAATAAAATCGGATATCAAAAAAGCACAGGCAACGGGCAGTTTAAAAGTAACGCCTTTTGAAGGTAACAAGGTCTATACTAAAGTACAAAAATAATATTTAGTCTAAAAAATTAGTATATTTGTGCTTGGAATATATTGAACTAAACTTATAATACATATAGTCATGAAGAAAACAATCTATTCACAAGTAATTATAATTACTTTGGTTCTCTTTAACTCTTATATGCTTTGTGCACAGGTGCAGAATGTGGATTCGTTGGTAAATATGTTGGAAACAAAAGAATTGTCTGGCGAAGAAAAACTGGCACTTTATAAAACCATTATGGAAAGCACCGGCAATTCGCGTATTCTGGTCAAATGTATCAATGACGGGCTGCCTCTGGCGCAACAGGAAAACAACAAGTCGAAAGAATCAATGTTTATCGAATACACAGCCCGATTGTATGTTGGCAGAGCAATGTTCGATTCCGTGTTTTTTTATCTCGATAAAGCATTGGAATTGGCTGTCAAATCAAAAGACGATTCGCAAATAGAGTCGGTTTATACAAGTTATGCTGTTGCCCTCGGCAATCAAGGTAAACTGGACAAAATGATTGAATATCAGTTAAAAGCATTGGAAATATGTGAAAAAAATAACAACAAGCAGGGAATAATAGCTGCTCTGTCCAATATCGGAAGTGCCTACGGCATGTTAAAAGATAACGAACACGCCATTGTGTACTCCAAAAGAGCTTTGGCAATGGCAGAAGAACTGAATCTCACGAACCACATTGCAACAATAAATTACTCGCTCGGAAGCCATTGTTTCAATTTGAAAGATTTTGAAAATGCAGAAAAATACTTATTAAAGGCGCACGAAATGATACAGTCCGTACACGGCAGCGAAGGAATGAAAAGTTATATCTTGATTGCTTTATGCACACTTTACGGCGAAGGAATTATTGATTTGGAAAAAGCCGAAAAATATGGAAAACGGGGACTGGACATTGTTACACAACTGCATAACCCGCAAATGGCGGCTAATGCCTATATGGGAATGTCGAACATTTATCGGATACAGGAGCGTTATGTGGAATGTGATATTGCCGCCACAAAGGCATGGGAACTGGACACTATTAATATGGATATGGGTTTGGAAATTACCGCTAATTTAACTGTCGCCAACATTAAACTTGGTAACAACAAAAAAGCATTACAATTCTTTGAAAAATACTATGACCTTGTGGACAAATATACAGAACAAAGCATGCACGATTCATTTACAGGACAGCAAGTCAAATACGAAACCGAAAAGAAAGAACTCCGCATCGCCGCTTTGGAAAAGGAACATACACTTTACATCTGGTTGGGCATTGTCGACGGCACCTTGCTTTTGTCCTTGCTCTTGCTTTTCATGCTCCGAAATAAGGTAAAGAGGCAGCGTATCAATCAATTGGAACAAGAAAAACAAATCATCGCCACTCAATCCGTCCTTGATGGCGAAACGGCAGAACGGACACGCTTGGCTCGCGACCTGCATGATGGCCTTGGCGGGATGCTTTCCGTAGTAAAACTCAATCTGGCGGATGTGGAACATTTGCAAAACGCCCGCGAAATGCTCGACCAATCCATCAACGAGTTGCGGCGTGTGGCGCATCACATGATGCCGGAATCGTTGCTCCGTTACGGATTGAAAGTCTCGTTGGAAGATTTTTGCCTTTCCGTTCCCAATGCCAAATTTCATTACTTCGGCGACGACAGCCGTTTGGAAAACCGGACGGAAATACTGCTTTACCGTTGCGCCCACGAATTGGTAAACAACGCCATCAAGTATTCCAACGCGGAAACCATCAATATCCAGTTGGTTCAGTCTGCCGACCGCGTATCGCTAACCGTACAGGACAACGGCTGCGGATTTGATCCGGAAACCGTTGCAGGCCAAGGCATGGGTCTCGAAAACCTTCGCACCCGTGTCGCAGCCTGCAACGGCGTGATAAATGTCTATTCTTCTCCGGGGAAAGGCACGGAGGTGTATGTGGAGATTAGGTTTCTGTTTGTTATAAAATAAAGATTTTAATGCGTTGATCCCGACGGAGGACGGAGGCAGAACGTTTGCAACTCTGAAATCTTTTTTATACTTTTGCCTTTTTATGCGCGTTTTAGTTGGTGCGAAACATTAGTTATTAAATATATTGAATAAATGAAAATAATGAAATTTTTTAAAAATCAAGTGAAGAATGTTTTATGGAAATTTTGGATGTTTCGCGGAATAAAATCACTGAAAAAACCGGATTCATACATGGACAAAATCCGGTGCGCCGTTAACGAAACAATCTACAATAAACTGAGCTTGGAAGAAAAAGACCGAATAAATGGAATCGAACAAATTCGAAAAAAATTCACTCAGAATCCTACGCCGGTTGATATTACCGATTTCGGAGCCGGCAATCCCGATAGCAAGCGTTCGGATGATGAAATGTTGAAAGGAATTACGCACTCAACTACTTACGGGGCAATCTGTTTGGGAAGCAAACCATCCCTCTGGGCGCTTTTATTATTCAAACTGATCAAAGAATTTCAACCACAGACAGCATTGGAATTGGGAACTTGTATTGGTATTTCAGCGGCTTATCAAGCTACTTCCCAAAAAATGAACGGAAAAGGTACTCTGATAACGATGGAGGGAGCCGAATCCATTGCCCGGCTCGCAGAAAAAAATATCGCATCGCTGCACTTAGACAATGTGAAAGTAGTATGCGGAAGGTTCGGAGATACCCTTCCAAAAGTGTTGAAAGAAAACCAGACCATAGATTACGTCTTTATCGATGGCCACCACGACGAAAATGCCACTGTTGATTACTACGAAATGCTACTCCCTCATCTTTCTCCCCGCGCTCTGCTGGTATTCGACGACATCTCCTGGTCGGAAGGAATGAAAAGGGCTTGGAAAAAAATCAGTTGCGATGAAAAGATTTTATTATCAGTCGATTTAACCATGCTCGGAATCTGTGTAATGAAATAAATTGGAAATCCCGTACAAAAAACAACGGTTGCGGATTTAAATCCGGACACCATGTATGGGTCTCGAAAATCTCCGCAACCGTGCGGTTGCTTGCAAAAAGCACAGAAATGTATATAGAAGTCTTATTGTAATTTATTCTTTCGACCACATTTGTATCGAACCTACTTTATTCGACATTCCGTTTTTATCTACCCAAAGTTCAAGATATTTACTACCGGAATCCGTAGGGATTCTCCATAAATAAATTTGACCCTTATCTGCTTTTCCCTTTTTTTCATTCACTTCACTTGTTGAAGTGGCATAAAAAAACGAATACGAAGCGCCATCCTTGTTGAGCGGAATCACAAAATCGACAATTCCTTGGCTATTTGAAGTACTAAATTTATCCACCCAAGCCGCTTTAACCGGGTCGTAGTAAACAAGATGTATGGTCGTATTGGAAATTCCTTTTCCACTTTCTATACTTTCCACATACTTGATTTTTACCGGCATGGTTTTTGCTTTTGCTTTTGCATCCGGCGCCGGCGCTGTTTCAGTCGCTTTGGCCGGTTGGGGCGCCGGCGTTGATACTTGCGTTTTCGTTTCAGCAACCGGTTTAGGTGCAGTCGCCGCTGTTTGCGTTCTTGCTCTCGTCTCGGTAGCCGGCTTAGCAGCAGTGGTTTGCACCGGCTTGACCGCTGTGACTTGTTTCGGCTCCGGGTTCACAGTATGACGGATAGTGATTTTGTCCGCATTTTTATCAAACAAATCTTTATCCCCATCTTCATATTTAATCATAAAGATTTCGGAACTTTGTATCATGTAAACGGGGCCTGATAAATTACTAAATCTTTTGTATTTTACTTCGGCAATACTCACTTCCGTAACTTTAGCTTGTATTTCATCGCCATTCAACTTAGTAATAATGTCCTGTGCGTTTGATGTGGAAACTAAGCCTGCTAATAATAAAACGATTAAAATAAAATTTCTCATAATACTTTAGAAACGATAATTTACTCCAATGCTAAAACCGATAGACGATAAGTCAAGGTCAAAAACTTTCCCATAATAATAATCCATATTCGCGGAAAGAGAGACATAATCCGAGCAATTCCAGCGGAGGGAAGTACCTAATCCAAACGAGAAAATATAATCATCGCTATTGACCGAAGCGCTCCCCGAACTAACATTTCCCATAGCAACGCCAATTCCCGGTCTAACATCAAAATCTAAAATTCCGGAAGCCATGGACGTTGAGAACAAAGGACCAGCTAATAATCCGGTAAGTCCTATTGAAGTATTTTTATACCCTTCTATATCAAAACTGGTATTATAAAAAGAGGCTGCAATACCGACGTTATTTGAAAACAGATAGCCGAAATTCACATTGAGTTGCAATCCACCGGCAGCATCGCTATACTCCTTCATCAGGCCGGCCCCTCCGATACCCCCTCCAATATATCCTTTACGGGAATCCCGCTCTTGGGCAACTTTGGGCAGTGTGTTCTGATTCTGATTCTGATTCCCATTTGAATTTTGACTTGGAGAAATCGTCCGTACAGATGAATTGGCTGTGCTATTTGCAGCCGAAGTTGTAGCCGAAGTTGTAGCCGGAGTTGCAGCAGTTTTCTCAAACATATCTTTCTCCCCGTTTTCATACTTAATCATGAAAATTTCGGATTTGGATAGGGTGTAAGTAGGCCCCGACTCATTGCCGAATTTCTTGTACTTCACATCATTTGCTCCCACTTCCAAAACTTTTGCTTTGATTTCATCTCCATTTTTTTGCGTGATAATGTCTTGTGCATTTATCACCGAAACTGTACTTGCCAACAAAAAGAAGGCGAAAATAATCTTTTTCATAAATTTTTAAATTTTATTGTGTTAATAATACATGAATTATAATAAAAATGCGTTTAATAAATAATATTGGTAGCAAAAGTAGTAGAGAAAAGTTAATCCGTCAATCCCCCTTTTGGGGGGAAATGAGGTTGAAAATGATAAAATCCCCCAAAAGGGGGGATAAAATATGTTATTTTATTGTGTATGTTTGTAGAAAAAAATAAAAGATTATGATTGACGTACACATTGTAGATGACCACAAAGTGGTGGTGGAAGGATTTAGCCGGATAATAAATGAGTCAGATATTGCTATAGTTACAGCTATTTACTATAGTTTGAGCGCTTGCAGGGAAGGTCTGGCTATTATTCGCCCCGATGTTCTGTTGCTGGACGTGAGTTTGGAAGATGGCAACGGTGTAGATTTCTGCGCCGAAATAACTGCAGTTTATCCCGATTTGAAAATCATGATGCTGACCGGTTTCAAAGAATTTGCCATCGCCAAACGTTCGCTGCACAACGGCGCCCTCGGTTATGTGCTCAAAAATGCCATGCCCGAAGAAATCATTGCAGGCATTCAAGTGGTAAACAGCGGAGAAACGTTTCTCTGCGAAGAAATTGATGTTCTGATAAAAAAGAAGAAAAAAGAAGACATCATCTGGCTCACAGTCAGAGAAAAAGAAGTTCTCCAACTGATAGCCGAAGGTTGGGCTGACCCGGAAATTGCCGAAAAAATATTTCTATCGCGCGAAACCGTCAAAGGCTACCGCAAAGACCTCCTGCTGAAATTCAACGCCAAAAACAGCGTGGCGTTAGTGAAAGCTGCGATTGAGCAAAAATTAATATGATAAAAAAGGTAGGGGCGGGTTTCAAACCTACCCCTACATTTTCCGTTTTTATATCAATTCTAAACTGCGTTTGATAAACCGGCTCAGCGCTTCTCCTTTTAATAATCCGTTGGATAACAAGGATAAATCTACCATCTGACTGATGGTGTCTTGGCTGTTTTCTTTGTCGGCAACCACTTTTTTTACCACCGGCGCATCCAAGTTGACCGTCATATTGTAGGAAGCGGGCATATCGCCGTAGAAATTCATCATTCCGCCTTGCATTTCCGCCATTTCTTTCATGCGGCGCATAAATTCGTTTTGGGTAATCGTAACGGGATTGCCTCTTTCGCCCAGATGTTCAAAACCGACAATAAATTCGGTCTTTTCGATGGTTGGAGTAGCCGATTTGAACAAATCTACCAAGGCTTTGCGTTCGTCTTCCGTCAGACTTACTTCCTTGTTTTCGCCTTTTTTAATCAGGTTGTCAATCACATCGCTGTCCACGCGGACAAAGCGGGATTTTTCCTGTTGCTGTTCCAACTTATTCACAAAATGCACATCCAATTGACCGTCCATTACCAATACATCGTAAGCTTTTTCTTTGGCGCCGTCGATGTAGGCGAATTGTTCGTCTTTGTTGGTGGTATAGAGGTAGATAATGTTTCCGTCCTTGTCGGTTTGATTGGCTTCTATCAAACTCTTGTATTCTTCCAGTGTGTAAAATTTGTTTTCCACATCTTTTAGTAAAACGAATTTGGACGCCCTTTCGTAGAATTTATCTTCGGTAATGATTCCGTATTCGATGAAAATTTTCAGGCTGTCCCATTTGGCTTCAAATTGTGCTCGGTCGTTTTTGAAAATATCGTCCAAACGGTCGGCTACTTTTTTCGTGATGTAGGAAGAAATTTTCTTCACATTGCTGTCGCTCTGCAAATAGGAACGGGATACGTTGAGCGGAATATCCGGCGAATCGATAACGCCGTGCAGCAAGGTTAGAAATTCCGGTACGATACCTTCCACAGAATCCGTCACATATACTTGATTACAATACAATTGTATTTTGTTCTTTTGTAAGTCGATGCCACTTTTCACCTTCGGGAAATACAGGATTCCGGTCAGGTTGAACGGATAATCCACATTCAGATGAATCCAGAACAAAGGGTCGTCGCTGAACGGATAAAGTTCTTTATAGAATTGAATATAATCTTCATCTTTCAGTTCCGTAGGCTTGCGTGTCCACAACGGATTACTGTCGTTGATAACGTTATCTTCTTCCGTTTCGACTGATTTTCCGTCTTTCCATTCCGATTTTTTCCCAAAGACAATGGAAACAGGCAGGAAGCGGCAATATTTTTTCAACAGCGTTTCTATCCGTTGTTTTTCGATAAATTCTTTGCTTTCATCGTCGATATGCAGGATGATGTCGGTGCCGCGGTCTTCTTTTTTGGTTTCGCTCAAAGTATATTCGGGCGAACCGTCACATTCCCATTTCATGGCGGGAGCGTCTTCTTGCCAAGATTTGGTAATGATTTCCACTTTTTTGGAAACCATAAAAGCCGAATAGAAGCCCAAACCGAAATGGCCGATAATCGAATTGGCATCCTTTTTATATTTATCCAAGAAATCATTGGCGCTCGAAAAAGCAATCTGGTTGATGTATTTGTCAATTTCTTCGGCAGTCAAACCGATGCCCCGGTCGGAAATCGTCAATGTTTTTTTCTTTTCATTGATGCTTATCCGGACACTTAAATCGCCCAATTCGCCTTTAAATTCGCCGACAGAAGCCAATGTTTTCAACTTTTGAGTTGCATCTGTTGCATTGGAAATCAGCTCACGCAGAAAAATTTCGTGATCGCTGTACAAAAACTTTTTGATAATCGGAAAAATGTTCTCGGTCGTAACGCCAATTTGACCGGTTTGTTTCTGAGTACTCATATTGATATATTTTTTAATTGATAATTATTGTTTGTGGAATACTATCGCAAAAAAAATGCCAGCCCGTTTAGACTGACATTTTGGCGCATCTTTTGAGGAGATACATCAGTTTGCCGCCATCATTCCATCCACCTGCGCCAGCGCGTACATTCGTCCCAAAAACGAATAACCGGGGTTATAGGATTTGTTAACGTCGTCCAACATCAATTTGCCGTGATCGACACGCATAGGTAAACCGGGATTTTCTTTTTCAAAAATACGTATCAACTCAACCAAATGACCTCTTCCCGCCGTATGCGGCGCTTCGATGAAATCGCCGTTGGCATAGACATCGGTACTGCGTAGATGCACAAAATGGGTTCGTTTGGCGAAACGCTTGGCCAATTCCGGCACATCGTTGTGCAATCCGGAACTCAACGAACCGGCGCAAAATGTCAGGCCGTTGTTAGGGATGTCCACTGCTTTCAAAAGCCATTCGATATCTTCTGCTGAGGTAACGATTCGAGGCAGGCCTAATACGGCGAATGGCGGGTCGTCGGGATGTACGCAGAGATTTACGCCGTATTCTTCGGCTACCGGAATGACTTGTTCGAGAAAATATTTGAAGTTTTCGCGCAATTGCATCTTGTCAATTCCGTCGTACAGGGACAATAACCGATTGAATATCGCCACCGGATTTTGGTCGCCTTCTTTGATATTTCCATTGATAAATCCCTGTGTTTTAACGATAATTGTATAAATCAAATCGTCTTTTTCCGCTTGTGTAATGGTTTTATCCAATGCATATACCTGTTGCATTTCTTCGGGCGAATAATCTTTTTCCGCGCCTTTGCGTTTCAAGATAAAACAGTCGAAATAGGCAAACCGGATTTTATCGAAATACAAAGTATAAGTGCCGTCTTCGTTTTTCCGCGCCAAATCGGTACGAATCCAGTCGATGACCGGCATAAAGTTGTAACAAACGGTTTTTATTCCGGCTTTACCCAGATTCGCTAAGCTGATTTTGTAGTTTTGAATCAGTTGTTCACGGTCTTTTCCGCCGTATTTGATGCTTTCGGAAACGGGAAGACTTTCTACCACCGACCACCGCAAGCCTGCCAACTCTATGTATTGCTTTAAGTCCTGGATAGCTTCCAACGACCATACTTCCCCATTGGGAACCTCATGCAATGCGGTAACAATGCCTTCTACGCCTATTTGCCGAAGCATATCAAGCGTAATGGTATCTTTTTTACCAAACCAGCGCCACGTTTTTTCCATATAATTTATCTTTTTGCGTTTTCGTAATTACTTATTTTTAACTTAATCTGTTTCAATTCATCCAAATCATTTACCGGACGTTCAATATCGTAAGGTATGGGTTGACGGGAAAAAGTCTGAAAGTACAACAAACAGGCATCTTTCCACCATACCGCGTCACGGGCTTGTATTTTCAAGCGCGATTGTATGTGTTGAAATCGTTCGGCATCCACCTGATTTTCCTGTTTGTCCCAAATCTTTTGAAAATCACGTACTTGTTGCACACCCAAATCGTATTTGTAGCACAATTCATCCCACAAACTGCGACCGCTTTTCATCGTATAATTCCACGGTGTGTGATGAAACCACAACAACCATTTGTCGGGGCAAGTATGAATGTTGTATAATTCTTCTTTCAAAGGCGAATAGTACTGCGAAATAGCATCGCTACCACTTTTTGTGCGGTCGAAACCAACTCCTACCGTATCAACATTGTGAAAGTACCAAGGTTGCCAATCGGGACGACCGCCGGGAATAACGCCCCACGGCTCCGGTCCATAATGATGACCCACCGCAAAAATGTGGTGCAAGCCCAAAGGCATCATATAATTGATAACGGTTTCCCAAGAATTAAGCATCATGTCTTTTACCGGTTCTACAAAAGCATCGTCTTGTGAGAAAGTCTGCCGTATCCATTCATCGGCAATATTTTCGGAAGTGAGTTGCGGATTCCAAGCCAATCGTCCGAAAGCGTACCAATTCGCTTGTGCTAAATGGCTGCCTGTCCAATTCGTATCATCGCCAATATTTGCTACTCCGGCGATCGCCATGATAGTATTTGCCACGAATGAGCTTTTGCCGTTGGCGTAAGTATCGCTTTCTAAAAATTCTTGCCACATCGGAGCCAAGAAAGCCAAATGATTGGAGTGACCTAAGTATTCTTGCGTGATTTGCAATTCCGCCATCACTTTGGTCTGTTTCATGGCGCCAAAAAGCGGGCTGAACGGCTCCCTTGGTTGAAAATCTATCGGGCCGTTTTTTACCTGAATAATCACATTGTCATGGAATTGCCCGTCTAAAGGCACGAACTCCATATAGGCTTGTTTGGCTCTGTCGTCGTTGGTAGGATTATATACAAAGGCTCGCCACATCACGATTCCGTTATGTGGTTTCAAAGCATCCGCCAGCATATTGGCGCCCTCGGCATGGGTGCGGCCAAAATCCTGCGGGCCCGGTTGACCTTCCGAATTGGCTTTTACCAAGAAACCGCCGAAGTCGGGAATAATTTTATATATCTCATTGGCTTTATCTTTCCACCATTGCCGCACGGCTTTATCCAAAGGGTCGGACGTAGCTAAACCGCCGATAACAGTCGGAGAGGAAAAATTAACGGATAAAAATACTTTTATTCCATACGGACGTAGTATGTCGGCTATTATTTTCACTTTAGCCAACATTTCAGGCTTGAGAATAAGCGGAGAAGCGTTCACATTATTCAATACCGTAGCGTTGATGCCGATAGAGGCATTGGCGCGTGCATATTCTTTATAGCGCGGCGAAACAACTTCGGGCAATTCATCCCAACGCCAGATAGAATGTCCGGCATAACCGCGTTCTACTGTGCCGTTTAAGTTGTCCCAATGGTTGAGGATGCGCAAGTTATATTTCGGCGATTCTTGAATATTCAGCGGATAAGCTAATTTATTTGTTGCTTGCAGGCGCAATAAATGATAGGCGCCATACAACAGTCCTTTTTCGGAGGGAGATTTGATTGTTATTTCTTTTTGGGTGTTGCTTGTGATAGTGTAGCCTTCATGATTGTCATTGCGGGCTTGACCCGCAATCCCCTTTTGAATCATCAAATTGACCTTACCGCCTTGCCATTGCGTTTGCAATTCGGCAATAGCAATGTCGATAGACGGACTTTTTTTATTTGCCGCCACTGTTGCATGAGCCTTAGTATCAGCGCGCAACCAAAGGCGCGAGCCATCTTCTGCAAAGCCTTGCAGTGCAGAAGAAAGAAAAAAAATAATCAGTAAAATGTTTTTCATCTGTGTTCTATTCTCCGGTTCCTCCGCCGTCAATGGTGTGTATCGTATCATCGGCATTGTATTCTAATTCCACCACTTTCAGGCTACGCAACCAAGTTTTTCCGCCCGAAGGTACGGAATCGTGATGAAAAAGATACCATTTTCCTTTAAATTCTACTATCGCGTGGTGCGTTGTCCAACCGACTACCGGTGTTAATATCACTCCTTGGAAGACGAACGGTCCGTATGGATTATCGCCAATTGCGTAACACAATTGGTGTGTGTCGCCTGTGGAATAGGAGTAATAATATTTGTTGTTGTATTTGTGCATCCACGATGCCTCGAAATAGCGATGTTGACTGTCACCGTGCGTGAGCGGTTTACCGTCTTTATCCAGAATAATCACCGGACGGGGTTCTTCAGCAAATTGAAGCATATCGGGACTTAATTTCACTACGCGCGAAGGAATGGCCGGTTCATTATCTGCCGGGAAAACGGCGCTTTCGAGCGCTTTATTGTCTCGATAGCGTTGCAATTGTCCGCCCCATAATCCGCCGAAATACATATAATATTCCCCGTTTTCTTCCAATATGGCCGGGTCGATGCTGTAACTGCCTCGAATCGGGTCGGGTAGGGGGATGAAAGGCCCTTCGGGTTTATCAGCAATTGCTACGCCGATACGGAAAATATCGGTTTTATCTTTTAAGGGAAAATACATATAATATTTTCCGTTTTTACAGGCTACGTCGCAATCCCACAATTGGCGACCCGCCCAAGGGATGTCTTTTGTGTCTAATACAACACCGTGGTCGGTGATTTCACCGTTTTCGATGTCATCGGTCGAAAAGACGTGATAATCTTTCATATCAAAATGGTCGCCGTTGTCATTTTCCGGAATTCCGCTTTCGCGGTCGTGCGACGGGTAAATGTACAATTTACCGTTAAAAACGTGTACGGCGGGGTCTGCCATATAATCGTCGGGAACTAAATACTTCGATGTTTTCATAATTTTTTCTTTTTGTCTGAATCAGGATTTACAGGATTTTAAGATTTTCAAGATTAAAAATAATCCATATATCTATCCTGTAAATCCTAAAATCCTGTCAATTCTGATTCAGAAATTATTAAATTGACGATTGGTTTGGGCTGATAATTGCGGTCAAACAAGAGCGCATAATCTGTTCTTCCGAAAACCGGCCAGTCGTTTTTCCAAGAATCGCCGTCACTTACGCCCCAGAGGGTTACGCGCGTGATTTTATCCTGATATTTGAAGAACAACTTAAAAAACTCGTTGAAGCGAGCCGTCCAAGCGGCCTCCACCTCTTTGGGCAAACCATCGGGATAGGGATTCATTTCTTGTTGGTACTTGACGGTTTGCGCCACATCAGCGCCCACATCTCCCTGTGGGCTGGGCAATACCGTTAAGTCCAATTCGGTAATCATCACGTTCACACCCAGCGCGGCAAAAGCCGTTAAACTTTTTTCAAACTCTTCTATGGCAGGATATTGCATGCCAATATGTCCTTGCATACCGATGCCGTCTATTCTTATCCCTTTTTCCTGAATGGATTTTACCATCGCTACTACGCCATTCCGTTTTCCTTCATTGGCCATCGAATAATCGTTGTAATACAATTCGACATCCGGGTCGGCTTCGTGCGCGAATTGGAATGCCAAAGGTATAAATTCTTCGCCAATAATCGTATAAAATTTACTTTCCCGATAGGAACCATCGTCCAAAATCGCTTCATTGACTACGTCCCAACCTTTGATTTTTCCTTTGTAACGGCTCACTACGGCAGTAATATGGTTCTTCATCCGTTCAATCAAAACTTCGCGCGACACATCTTTCCCTTGTTCATCGACGAATAACCATTGAGGTGTTTGGGAATGCCATATCAAGCAATGACCTGTGATAAACAGATTGTTCGCTTCGCCAAAATCGACAAACCGGTCGGCTTGGGTAAAGTCGAAGCGTCCTTCTTCCGGATGAATGACTTCACTTTTCATACAATTCTCCGGTACAATAGCGGAAAATTGCTCTTTTATCAATCGGATAGAGGCGGTATCTACACCTGTGAACTGTGCTTGGTTCAAAGCCGTTCCGATGTAGAATTTATCAGCCAAAGCTGATTTTAATGTAGCCGGCGCTTCTGTTTCAACTGTTGTTTTAGAACATCCCGACAAGGCGAAACAGACAAGAGCCATGGCGAGGATAGTGTTTTTTATTGTTTTCATATTTGTTCGTATTTATTGTTTCTTTCTTCAATTTCAATACCATATTGTATTAACTGCTCGTCTGTAAGATTGTAACGCCAAACTATCAATGCGAGGATTATTACGAGCAATGCGGGAAATGCGGCTAAAAGCAATTTTATTCCGAATAAAGCCGAATCCGATTGATTAGCCAAATCGGCGTTAAATCCTGTAAACGACATCACGATACCGGGTACAAAACCGCCCAAAGCCAGTCCGAATTTAAAGAAGAATCCGATTAACGCATTGGCAATACCCGAAATACGTTTGCCGGTTTGCCATTCGCCATACGTGATTGCTTCCGGAATGAGCGACCAGATAAACGCACCCACGACACCAAAACCTATGGAACGGATAAACTGGAATACAAATACCGTTACTACACTATTCGCCGGAGTCAGAAACAGACCCATAAAACCGATAAACGACACGGCAAGCGAAAGATATAACAATCCTTTCTTTCCGAATTTTTTGCGCATAAGCGGCATAAACGGCAAAATGACCAAAGCCGGAACTGCCGAAATAACCATAAATTTTCCGACTAAGTCTTCGTTGCCGAGATTATATTTTACAAAATAAGTGCCTGCCGAGTTGCTGATTGCCATTATTGCGAAAGCCGTAATAAACATAAACGACACGATACGCAACGGACGATTGCGGACAACTTCGGTAAACAGGTCGGAAAATTTCACTTTTCCCTGTTCGGCTTTCGACATTACGATGCGTTCTTTCGTTCCTTTGAAACAAAACAAAAGAGCCGCCAATCCGATTACGCCGTAAATGACGATGGTCAACAACCAACCGTAACGCGCCTCGGAAAATAAAGCGCCGCTTTCGGTAGATGAATTGCCCAACGAGCCTGCAAAAAAGATAACCAAGGTCGGAACTCCGTAAGTAATTGCCACTTGCGCCACATTCACGAGCCACATACGAGTGGAAGTAAGTATGGTCACTTCCTGTTGGTCGCGCGTGAGGGCGGCGTTGATAGCGCCGTAAGGAACATTGACGGTCGTGTAAATTACCGACAAGGCAACATAAGTGACACAAGCATAAACGACTTTCGCGTTTACACCCCAAGCAGGAACGATAAAACAGGCTATCATCAGGACGGTCAGCGGAATCGCCATAATGAGCAACCAACCGCGATATTTTCCCCAACGGGTGGTGCTCTTGTCTATCAATGTGCCTACAATCGGATCCCATACCGCATCAATGATGCGAACGCCCAGAAACATGGTGGCTGCAATGGCAGGATTTAAACCGTACACATTGGTGTAAAAAAATAACAGATAGGTTGTTACTGTTTGATAAATAAAATTCTGAGCCAAATCGCCCGAACCAAACGCTATCCGTTCGCGCCACGATAATTTGTAAAATCCTTTGTCTTCGAGAGAACGTGTATCCATAATATTGATATTAATTGAGAATTGAGAGTTGAGAGTTGAGAGTTGTTTCCGGTGCACCCAAATAAGTGGGTTTTAGGCCGCCGGTATTAATGAGTATTTTTTCCAATACGATTCCCGGCTCTAATACCCGAAAACGTAAGGTGTGTTTACCTGTTGAAGGAATAACTATTTTTGTATTCGACCGGATGATGCTTTCGCCTTGCCATTGTCCCAATTCGCCACGGTAATGTCCGTTGAAATTCACGGCTTGTTCAGCCCCGCCATCAATAGACACGGCATAACGCAAACCTTTATTGGCGTTGAAATTCAAAGTAGGAGCCAATAAAAATTGCACCTCAAATTCCCCTTGGGTTGCAAATTGAATATCGTATTCCACATAGATTTGTTCGTTGTCTTTGGGATAAATATTCGCAGGGAAAGTAGTGATGGCTGATTTTGTGCGACCTAAATCCGGAATAACCGTCCAATGAATAGTTGAAGTTCCTTGCGAACGTGCAAAATTTTCCGCTTCGATGGATACATAACCGTCTTGTTCCGCAAATAGTTTTTCTACCGGCGTTCCGGTTTTGATGTAGGTAACTTTGGGCATCACATTTCGTATGGGTTGTTGCCAATAAGTATAACCGATGTGCGTTTGATCCATCATGTGCGACCATTTGCCTCCGGAAATCTGTTGGTTGTAATGAATCGTTTGCAAGGAATCCAGTTCGTAGTGCTTTTTCACTTTGTCCGCCCATTCATTGGCTTTTACATCTTGCTGTTGTGCGTAAAATTTGTTTTTCGCTACCGCAAAATACATTTCGTACAAGTTGGAACAGGCATTGACGGGAAATAAAACCAATTGGTCGAAAGCATCTTTGTATTCGTTGGGAAGGCGGTTGTAAAGCCGCAAAGCATCCATTGCCAAATCTTTGTAATCGTTGACAACCGTTTCAAATTCATTGTAATTTTCCAAACTGTAGGTTTTGTCGGTCAACAATTCGGGACTTACGCGCCGGTTGTATTTGGTGTAAAGGTTGATTAACCGGGCGGATTCTTTGGCGTATTGTTTGCCGAACTGTTGAGCGCACCAATCTTCCGTATGCTGCAACAAGTTGTTGGCATTGAAACGTTTGGGATTCCATGCCATATCGAGGAAAAAGCTGATTGGATATTCCATCGGTTTCAAATCGCCGACGTTTACCACCCACAATTGATTGACACCATGCGTATAAGTCAGATTCATTTGTTCCCAAATTCGTTGCACCGGACTGATGTTCAGCCATTTGTAATTCCGAGGGCCGCCTACATAGTCGAAATGGTAATACATGCCGTATCCGCCTTTGCGTTTGGGGGCGTTGATGTCCGGTAGTTTGCGCACATTTCCCCAATTGTCGTCGCAAAGCAAAAGCGTGACATCGTCGGGTACGCGCATGCCTTTGTCGTAATAATCCTGCACTTCTTTGTACAAAGCCCAAACCTGAGGCGTTTCCGCCGCTTTTTTACCGGTCACTTTTTCGATAATTTTCCGTTGGTCTTTCACGATTTTTTCCAACAGGGCGATGTCTGCGCTTTCGCTCATGGCTTCGTCGCCGTCGCCGCGCATACCGACGGTTGCTACTGTTTCAAAGTTTTTCATCCGTTCCATGCCGCCCGTCCAGAAATCGTTCAATACTTTGGGGTTGGCGTTGTAATTCCAAGCCCCCTTGCCGTATCGCCGCCATTCGTCGTGGGCGCGTCCCAGCGGTTCGTGGTGCGAAGTTCCGATTACAATTCCCATTTCATCGGCGAGAACGCCGTTTTGTGGGTCGTCGTCATAAAAAGCGTTGCCCCACATGGCGGGCCAAAGAAAATTGCCTTTCAGGCGAAGTATTAACTCAAACATGTGTTCGTACATTTTGGAATTGACACCGCCGAATTTTTCTACGCACCAACCTTGAAATGCGGGCGCTTCGTCGTTGATGAAAATACCGCGATAATGTACAGCAGGTTCGCCTTCGGTATAAATACCCGGTTTTACATATAAATCGGTTTGCTTGACTACCGGTACATCCGCCCACCAATACCAGGGTGATACGCCGATTTGTTTAGAAAGTTCGTAGATGCCGTAAATCGTTCCGCGTTTGTCGCTTCCGGCAATGACCAAGGCTTTTTCTATGCCTCTTGTCGGATTATTGAGCGTTTGAATCAAGTATTTTTCATTTTTTCCGGACAATTCGTTGCCGTCTATTTTGCCGTCTTTTATCAATTGGTCTATGGTTGCCGATTTGCCCGCTGTGCCGATAATGACGGCGTAAGATAAAAATCCTTGCGCCGTTTCGCCGGTTACCAATTTGAAATCCTGATACAGGTCATTCACGGCTCGTTTTACGCCTTTGTCGCTGTCGTCGGCAATGATGCTTGCAGGCATTCCGTTGACTACCAAAGGGAAATAAGACGGGTCTATTTGTTCTGCGAACACAAATTGTTTGCCGGCAGCCTCATCATTTTTAGTGACTTCCTGCGCCGAAACGAAAGCAGCGGTGTTGTTTACAAAAAAGAGAATAAACAGCATCAATGCGAAACGGTGCGGCGCTCCGGCATCTTTACACCCACGGCTACAAAGATGCCAGCCCTCCGGGATTTCCTGATGGTTGCAAGCAACACGTAAGCCCTTTGGGCTTTTTTGACGGTTATAAACTCGTAAATTTGCTGAGATTTGTTGAAAATATTTCATCATTTTATTTTTATTATAATAATTATCAATATACTTGTATTTTTGTCTTGGCTGTGGTTAAATCGGGCGAAGCGGCTTTAAGCGTTATTTCACCTGCCTTTTTCCCGCCTTGTACTACCACTAAGCATTTGCCGTTGAAAAGCTTGCGTTCGGGTTTCTTTAATGAATTGGGATCGGTGGCGTCGCCATTGTCTGTCCCTACGATAGCACCTGCTCCTTCTATAGTAAATTGAATCGGATTATCGGCTAAGGGTACGACCTTGCCGTCTTTATCCAAAACCTCAACGGTAATGAAAGAGAGGTCTTTGCCGGTAGCTTTCAAACGGTCTCTGTCGGCGGTAAGACGTAGTGTTGCGGCTTTGCCTGCGGTAGAAACTTCTGTTTCCAATATCTTTTTTCCTGCTTTGCACGATACGGCTTTCAAGATACCGGAAGTATAAGCTACTTGCCAAGCTACGTGCAAGTCTTCTCCTTGCTTGCTCTTTACTCCCAGTGATTTATCATTTAAGAAAAGTTCAACTTCGTCGGCATTGTTGTAATACGCCCAGACATCCACTGTTTCGCCTTCGTTCCAATTCCAATGCGGCAAGAGATGCAAGACCGGTTGATTCGTCCATTCACTTTGATACATATAGTAAATGTCTTTCGGGAAGCCTGCCAAGTCGATAATGCCGAAGTAGGAACTGCGGGAGGGCCACCAGAAAGGCGTTGGTTCGCCGAGGTAATCAAAGCCTGTCCAGATATACTGTCCTGCTATGAAGTCCGACTTTTTAATGTACTTCCAGTTTGCTTCGTGTGAATCGCCCCAAGGTACATGGCAGTTGTCGTAAGCAGAACACTGATGTATAGGGCGGTCGAAGTTTTTGTCCCACCTCTCGGGCCAAATATAGGAAGTATCCGAAGGCATCATATAAAAACCTCGCGACATTAAGCCGGAAACTGATTCTGAAGAAATAAACGGTTTAGCAGGCAACTGATCTCTATATTTCTCATAATCGGTAGGATGATAGTTGAAACCGATAAGGTCTAAAGCGCCTGATTTCAAGATATGATTATTCGGGTCGGTATTGTTGCAGCCTGACGTTACAGGACGTGTAGGGTCTAAATTTTTAACCAAATCGGCTAAGCGTTGTGCAAGCAGTTCGCTGAAAGGGACTCCTCCGGTATTGTTGGTCGAATCCATCGTTTTCTGCTGATTAAGCAATAGGTTTGCTTCTTGCAGGCTCAATTCGGACGTATCCTCATTGCTCCCATATTGTTCGCCCACTTCGTTGCCAATGCTCCATATAAAGACGGACGGATGATTGCGGTCGCGCAGTACCAAATCGGTTAAATCACGTTCAAACCATTCGGCAAAATACTGTGAATAGTCGTAAGTGGTTTTCTTTTTCATCCACATATCCAAAGCCTCATCCATCACAATAAAGCCCATTTCATCGCATAAATCCAGCAATTCGGGGGCGGGCGGGTTGTGCGAACAGCGGATGCCGTTGCAACCCATCGCTTTGAGTATTTCCAATTGCCGTTGGATAGCCCGATAATTGACCGCAGCGCCTAAGCAGCCCAAGTCGTGGTGGTTGCAGACCCCATTAATCTTTACCTGTTTGCCGTTGAGAATAAACCCTTTTTCCGTATTAAACTCAAAACTGCGAATACCCACTTTCGAGGTTTGTTCATCCATTACCTTGCCATCTACAAGCACTTCCGTAGTAAGACTGTATAAATAAGGGGTTTCTATCGACCAAAGTTGAGGATGCGTCACTTTCAAATCCTGTTCCGATTCGTTGGATGTTACAGAGGCGATTTTTTTGCCCTTGGCATCGTACAGAGATTGGCGCAATTGGATATTGGGTGTATCGGTTGTATTGTTCTTTATTTTTGTTTGAATATGTACGGTGGCTTCTGTGTCTGATATTTGCGGTGTCGTAATATAAGTTCCCCATAAATCAATATGAATGGGATGGGTTGCCGTCAAGCGCACATTGCGATAAATGCCGGAACCGGAATACCAGCGGGAGTTAGGTTGTTTGGAATTGTCCACTTTTACGGCGATAACATTCTCTTCTCCCAATCGGAGATAAGGTGTAAGGTCGTAACGAAAAGATATATAGCCGTTTGGGCGAATGCCTAAGGAAACGCCATTCAGCCACACTTCACTGTTCCAATAAACGCCGTCAAAGTCGATATAGACCTGTTTGTTTTGCAAGGAAGTGTCGGCGGTAAAAGTTTTTCGATACCAACCGATGCCGCCGGGCAAAGCGCCGCCGCCGGGAGTCGCCGGATAGTCTGCCGAGAAATCGCTCTCAATGCTCCAATCGTGCGGAAGATTGAGGTTGCGCCATTGCGAAACATCCACCGTTTGGGCGGAATAATCAGCAACGCTATCGGCGAGTGTGAATTGCCAATCTTCGGTAAAATCAAGTGTCAACCGCACCGGCTCTTTTTTTGAAGAACAAGCAAAGAGCGTGCAAAGTATCAAGAATGTCAGAATGTTCTTTTTCATTGTTTATTATTTAAAAGATTATCAACTGCATTGACCAAGAAAATATAACTTGCACCCAGATTCACAACATATTCGTTTTCGCCCCAGAAAAATGGATAATCTTCTTTATTTTCCGGAAAATCCGGTTTTAGAACTAATACACCCGGAACTATCCCGCCTGCTATGAAAGTGAAATCGGCTCTGTTGCTTCCGTAAGCCACTTTTTTGGAGTGCGCTCCTACGGCTGAAACAAAAGAAATATCGCTGTCGGGATGGGTTCCGTAAATATAATTCAATCCCTGATACACTAATTCCGGATCCACTAAATCGGGGAAATGTTGATGTAAAAGATAGCAGGTAATCGAATTTTGAATGATACCGCCATTTCCCGCCCAGCCTCCGGTAGAGATAAATACGCCAAACGGATTTTGGTTGAACGTCGCCAGATTATCCGCATACGTTTTTACTAATGGCTCTACTTGCGCCTTGAATTTTTCATCCATCAGGGGAATGGCTTGTGCAATTGTTCCGGCAAACCGTCCAAACTTTTTGCTTATTTCGGGATACATTTCGTTGATGCGGTTTTTGTAGCATTCGTCGCCTGTGGCTTGCAATAATTCTACTGCTGCGCGAAATTCTTCCGCATCCAACGCACCGCCGATAGTATTCAGATTACCTTTCGTGAATACGAATATGTCCGGCTCGTGGCTGTGTTCTTCCACCCAGATTTTTTTTGCAAATTGTAAACATTCGGCTGCAAGCTTTGCGTTGTAGCCTTTCAGTGCACGACTTGCCGATGCCAACGCGGCGGCAGCGCCATAATTCAAGGGTGTGGATTTATTGGTAAACGCCCAACGGTCGTCTTCGTTGCCTGCGATATTATCTGTCTTATTAACCGCATCGCCCAAATGCCGGTATTGTTCGATATGGGATTCCACAATGCCATTCACGGCATAACCTACGGCTTTTTGTTGCGCGAGCAATTGAATAACGCCGTGCTCAATCTGTTGAAGAATATCGGGTTGTCCATCTGGGACGTGTATTTGCACCATCTGATTTTTTTGGTCAATGGTGGTTTCATCGCGATTAATGCCGAACTGTTCCCATGAACGCACCAAATCCATAATTACTGCATTTTGTGTTTGTGTGCGAATATCAAAATCGCCTGCATCGTACCAGCCGCCCACGTTCAATCCGGGAATATGTTGCAGCGGTTTGTATTTATTGCCTGTTGTTGCGCCTTGCGCATACAAATCAAAATGATGATGATTGACAGGGGCTTGCCGGGCGTCGTCCAGATGGGAATTGCCGTGCCATACGCGGTAAGCCTCGCGCACAAAAATATGATCCATCTGCACCGGATAATACACATCCAATGTAGGATGCCAAGCATTTTGATACACGTTTTCATCTATGCGGAAACTTGCCGTCACTACATCGCCGTATTGCAAACGGTAAACGCCCTTTTCTTTTATGGCAGAGAAATCGAAAGTCAGGTAGTTGTAGCGCAAATATCTGCCCCAAGTTTGGGGTTTTTCGCTCAATACTTTGGTAATACTTCCATCATTATTTATTTTGAGCAATTGCACCTTGCTTGTGCGCGTATCGTTTTTATCCAATTCAATAACGGCAATTTTCTTTTGGGCAGGATGATAACCTACTTGCGAATGGGCAATGACCGGCTGGCGCGTCCAATTTTTCAGTGTTTCGGCAGTAATAAACCATTCAATAATCTTCCCTGATTTATTGGCGGGCAACAGGCTGCGCACGACAAACCAACCGTTTTGGGCTTTGTTCCGACCATCGAATAAATGCAGTTCATTGTCTGCGCTTGTGATGGTAATATGTCGTTCTGCATCTTCGGGCGCGAGGTCTATCTTGTTCCCGGAGGCAAGCGGCACAGGCTCTGTTTCGCCGTTAATAGAGGTCATATCGCTACTCGGATATAAGGGGAAAATGCCGTTGCTTTCGTACTTGTCATTGTGGGCTTGACCCGCAATCCCCTGAGTAGCAATGTAGGATTTACCCCAATAGGCGGACGGCAGAAATTCGAGATTGAAACCGGCAATGCCGACTAATGCTGCAGGCACCGGTTGTTCTGTCTGTACGCTCACAGATACGCCGCCGTCACGTATTTCGCCAACAATATTATAGTTGAAATTGTATTTTGAATATTTCAAAGATACAATGATTCGTTGGTTTTCTTTATCCACTTTCCGTTCGATAAATTCCGGCAGGGCATCCCATTGTCCGGGAGTCGGATTCAACCGCACATTGCCATTTGTTACCGTGCGCACGCCGTGGTGTATCATTTCCACTCCGGCAATTTTCGCATCGTCGAACGAGCCGTCGTACCAGTTGCTGAACACCATCACGTTCAGTCCGCACGTTTCAAAATAGCCGGAATCGTTGAGGACGATTTGTTCCGAATTGGAATAGGATGTTCCATGTCGTTGACAGCTTGTTACAAGAATGCCGGCGATGATTCCAATTATACAGAATAAAAAAGAATTTCTATTGTTCATATCTCTGTTCCAACAAATAATTATTTCGTTTGAAAAGGCGATGCGGGCAAGCCTTCTTTGTTATACAAATTGGCTCCATCCGGATTATTCGCCCAAGCATAGCGTACTTTTTCGGGTTGGGAAATATCTTCATTCCAAACCGTTATCTGATTTCCTTTCATTGTTGCTTTCGCTAATTTAAAAATACCGTCGGCTCCTGCTACGGCAAAACCTTTGACTTCTTCTACCGGGGCAAAATCGTCTGTGCCTTTTTTGAATGACACCACTATTTTATTTCCTTCTATTTTACACGATTGATAAATCGGACCATCGGCGTTAATCTTTTCGCCATAAGCCAATTTCCGCGCTTGTAAAGCAAGCCGTTTTCCTACATCTTTTTTATTCAGCGGATGAATATCGTTCCATTCGCCCAGATCAATCGCTACCGCCAAACCTGTGTTGAGGACGGTTTGCGACAAGTTCAACTGCACATCCCTCAATTCAGCCCAATCGCTGCGCTGTTGCAATAGCGCCGGTTCCATGTAGTTGGCAAGCTGAACAATCAAAAAAGGCAAATCCTGTTTCCACAGACTGCGCCAATCGTTGATAAGGATTGACATCAAGTCGTAATATTCTCTGTATCTGCCGGTATTTGATTCTCCTTGATACCAGATAAAACCTTTTACCGCATGATTTTGCAACGGAGCAATCATGGCGTTGTAAAGCCCCACCGGTTTATTTTGAAAACTGACGCCACCGCCGCCCGCCATCGGCATCACTGTGCCTAACTTGTATTTCCATTTGCCTTCCAGACTGATTTCCTGATTCGGAAACACAATTTTATAGGGCTTGTCTTTTACAAATTCAGGGAAACCGCCTTGGCTGATCAATCGCACAGTAACTAAATTTTTACCGGCTTTCAGTACGCCGGAAGGAACCGGATAATTACGCGGCGGATATTGATAGCCGGTCGTGCCGACAAATTGACCGTTTACATAGACCGAGTCGGAATCGACAATGCGACCCATATACAGAATAGCCGCCTGATTTTCCAAGCCGGCGGCTATTTCAATTTCTTTCCGAAACCAGTACGCACCATTCACTGGGCTGAATCCATTTTTCCCCCAACTATTGTCCAATAAATCGGTAGTAGCCCAATCTTGGTCGTTGTATTTTGGCAAAGACCATCGAATCGCTTCATTCAGTCCTTGGTCTTGTTCATTTAATATCGTTTGCCAACGGCGACCGGGCAATGAACCCAATCGCGACATATCGGCAATGAACTCATCGGATTGACAGATGCGTACATCATTCAAAAGGGCGGGGTAGGGCTTCAAGCCTTCTTCGCTAATCCATGCTTCGGCAGGCGTACCTCCTACGCTGGAATTAATCAATCCGACTGGAACGCCTGTCTTTTCGTACATCTCTTTTGCGAAAAAATAAGCTACCGCCGAAAAATTTTGCGCGGTTTCGGGCGTAACATCCACCCACGAACAAGGCGGCACATCGGCTTGCGGCCCATGGAAATTATACGTTAAAGGTATTTTTACATAACGTATATTGGGATTGGAATAATTGCTTATTTCATCGCCGAATTTAGTCATTACACGGGAAATAGGCGTTTCCATATTGGATTGTCCGGAACAAAGCCAGACGTCGCCTATCAGAATGTTATTGATCCGGATGGAATTACTTGCTTTAAATGTCATCGTATAAGGACCTCCGACTTTGTGTGACGGAAGCTGTACCTCCCATTTACCCGCTTGGTCAGCCGCGGTTTGATACTTCGCTTTATCAAATTCTATCGAAATCTTTTCGTCAGGTGCAGCCCAACCCCATATTTTGATAGGTACATCGCGTTGCAATATCATGCCGTCGCTGATTAACTGCGGCAATCGGATTTCCGCCATCATGGACAGCGAGAATGTTAAACAGACCAATAGTACAATATTCTTTTTCATAATGATTGTTAAAAAAGTTGTCTCAAAAATAAACCTGTTGGGTCTTCAATACCTAACAGGTTTAATGGTTTAAATATCATTCGGGAAAAATAATCCGGTAATTTCCACTCAAGTGCATGAATGAGAACAGTTGCAACAAACCATCGTAATAAGCGTCGAAATAGCCGTCGCTATAAGGTACATTGTTTGAATCCCAGAAATGGTCGATAAATTCGTAACTTTTCGAATGGGTGCAAGCCAACGACAAAGCAGCGGAAGTGGCTACCAGACCAATAGAATGGCGCAATTTATTATATCCTCCTGCGGGGAGTATCCAAGCCGGCGCTGTTCCATCCATGCCGAATTGATCGACAAAAGTAGTTAATCCTTGCAAATATAGAAAATTTTGAAATTTATTTCCATACATTTGTTGCCATTCCTTATCGGAGCAAGACCATGAATAATCGAGCGCAATATTCATAGGCACCCGCCACGAATCGAAACGAAAAGCGTCATTCCTATATTTGCCGCGTGGCGTATCGCGCTCTATGATTGAACCGTCGTAATTATTTTGATCGGGATTTAACGCTGTAATGGGATGAACGGATTGATGCAGGTATTCGCGGGCCTTTTCGGCGCATTGCAACCAAAAATCCGCACGACCGTCGTTCGCCCAACGCGCCCATATTTCATAGAAAGCGGGAACATGATACGAAGGGTCTGTCCATGTACTACCAATGCCATCGGGAACGAAGGTAATCAGTTTGTGCGTTGTGTCGATAAAATTGACAATATTTCCCGTGTTGTCTTTCGAAA
>BNXY01000018.1 GCA_025999935.1 Bacteroidia bacterium
GAACTTGTCTTGAAATACATGCTGCAAAGTTCGTAACTTTTTGCCATTCAACCAAATCCCCGATTAGGACTACAAACGCTTTTCCGAAAATGCTGCCTTTGATTTTCAGCTAGTTACAAATTAGGCGGCCCTAAAATCCGGCTTTTATGATGATTTTATACCTGATTTTAACTCGTTTTTAACTGAAATTTAACATTTGGATGGGCGGGGGCTGCAATGTGGGTTAAAAACCCCACTTCAACACCGGATTTTTTCCCGGATTTGTGGGTGGGTATGCTCCGAATTATGCATATGGAACTTCCGCAGTAGTGAAAAATATAAAGAAGTAGAAAAAGATATTTCTGACTTTGAGCAAAATTGCAGCAGCCAAAAATACAATTTAAATGAACAAAGGAACCATTTACAGAACAGATATTCTGCTGTCAGTTACGATATTGAGAAAAAAATCAGGAATTTGCCTCGTGTCGTAACGTTCTATAGTGAAGATTACAAAAGAAATGGGGCACACTTATTGCTTGACGGCAGCGAAGAATATGTCGTAAAAAAGGCTTTTTCGTTGAAATTTGAAAAAATTCCTGCCGGAGAGTATCAAATTATTGAAAAGCCATACCCCACTCGTAGTGACTACAATTTTCACCAGGTTTGGGTTAAATCAAATGAAGGAACTGAATATTTGTTAAAATTGTATTTATTCGACAACAAAGAAAAGGTAATAGAATATCTTCAAGCATGCGACAGTCTCAAAAAATTAAAGAATATGGACAATTATCCTGAGTACATGGAAATCAAAAAACAATATAATGAAATAGATTCTATTTACAAAAACTTCAAATGTACCGATAATCCATATATAGCCCAAAAGAGTTCATTGGAAATTGAATTTCAAGGACTGAAAAGCAAAGAAGATTCTTTAGCGTCTATTGTCAATAATCTTGTTATTCAATACAGAGAATTGGGTGATGAATTGGGAAAATTGGATTCAAAACAATGGCAAATTAACAGAGATAAAAAATTAGCAGAAGCAACAAAAGTGTATGGTGCAGAAATGGCAAAGCGATTAATAGCGCATTCCTTTTATATAGGAATGTCCGAAAAAGCATTGAAAGAATTTGATTATTCTGTAACACTGGTACACGAAAAAGGAAATGTTCGGATATACAAATATTTATATGATAGCGTAATCAGAAATAGGCAATGGATTTATACTTACAAATATGCCGTTTTTGAAAATGAAAAATGTACCTCATTGTTGGATAATTATACGATTAAATATTAAAAATCAAATTACTGAAATATGGAATTATTGTATATTTGCAAAAGTGATTTATTTAACGTTGGCGCATGGTTGACTTTTGTAGTTGGCATTGTAACTGTAATTACTGAAATTAGAAAATCTCGCAAAACAACTTTTATTAATACTGTTACGCAGACAAGAAAGGAATATATTACCAAACTTCGAGAATTAACTGCTGAATTTTGTGTTAAGAAAGACAACGCAAATGCATATCAATTAAAATTAATGATGAATCCTGCCGGTTTTATTGGTTGGTGGGATGATGAGGCTGTCAAATTGATTGAAAAAATTATTGAAAGTCAAGACAAATCAGACATTGATAAATTTGTTGCTCTAATGCAATCGTGGCTTGCGCTCGAATGGCATGGAATAATGAATGAAGGAATGAGTGGAATTTTGAATAAAAATAAAAAAGGTGCTTTGCGGAAACAATTTTATTTGGAATATAAAAAATATTTGAAATACAAAGAATCATGTGTGCAAAAATAGATAAAAACAAATACTATATATTAGGAAATATTTCAGTCATAATAGCCGGTATTTTAATAGGTCTTGGTATCGGAATAATATTTGACAAGTGGGTGGTAGGTATATTGACAGGATTAGGAATGTCATTGTTTGTTGTTGGCATAATACTTTTGAAAACATATAAACGCTTGGATATTTTTGAAAAAGACAAAGAAATTTTTCAAAATAAATTAGATACGTAAATTGCTAAATAATAACTTCATAAGACCTTTTCAATGGATTATCGGCGGCAACGGCTGGGGCTACGACATAGGCTTCGGCGGATTAAACCACGTAATCACCTCCGGTCAAAATGTGAATATCTTGGTGGTTGACACCGAAGTATATCCCAACACCGGCGGACAATCGTCCAAATCCACTCCGGTCGGTGCGGTCGCCAAATTTGCCGCTGCCGGAAAACGGATTCGCAAGAAAGATTTGGGAATGATTGCTTGTAATTTACCAAACTTCTTGTAATTGATTTTCAATGGAATTAATAATAAATGAATTGATACTTGTTCCTTTTTTTTCTGCGATCATTGCAATACGACAATGAATTTCAGGTGGCATACGCAAATTAAGCGTTCCTGAATATGATTTGTGAGGCTTTATTCCTTTGCTATCACAACTATTCAAATAATAATCTATTACTTCCTTGAAATCTTCGTACAATTCCGCCGCTGTTTCTCCCTCGTAACTTATTAAATTCTTTGGAATACCTATTACTTTTCCAAATAGGCAATTATCTTCTTTGCTGTATTCAATACTTCCGTAATAACCTTTGTATTCAAGTTTATCCATATATTTATCCTCCATTATTTAATATATTTATGCTCTTTCAGATAATCAAATATCTGTTTCATTTGATACCCCTTTATTCTATTTGACGGATGCGGTTTGTGCGCTATAATTGAATCTTCTGCGCTTTCAAATTCAACCCTTGAGCCTGATGTTTTACCCTTGTTATTCTGTGTAAATCCAAAATAACCCAGTAAACTAACCAGTTCGTCAAAAGTAAAATCTTTCGGTTGCCTCTTAAATCGCGCTATCAATTTATCTTTTGTACTCATATTTTTGAAATATTGTGCAAAGGTACTATTTTAGTACCAATAATGCAAGTGATTTTAATAAAAAATTCTTTCCCTTCCTTTTCAATTCCCGCCAACCTTTCCAAAAGCCAACTAAACAGGTCATAGATGGTTGCGCTTACAATATCAACTTCGGCGGATTAGACCACATAATCGCTTCCGGTCAGAACGTGAATATCTTGGTGGTTGATACCGAAGTATATTCCAACACCGGCGGACAATCGTCCAAATTGACTCCGATGGGCGCGGTCGCCAAATTTGCCGCTGCCGGAAAACGGATTCCCCAAGAAAAAATGAAAAAAATTGTTCATTGGAAGAAAAATCGTAACTTTGCAACATATTAAAACTAATAATTATGCAAACAGCACAATTAAAATATGATATTATCTCTTGGATAACTGCATTAGAAGATAAAAAACGGATAGAAACGTTGTATCAATGGGTTATGACACAAGAGAAGGAAGAAGTGTCTGCAAAAGAAATTGTACCTCCCAGACGAATAGGAAGTTTGACCGAAGGATATGGTTTCTGGGCAGATGCAGCAGATGCTCCATTTGACGAAACCAACTATCGCGATAAATTATGGCAAACAGAAAGAAATGTCTGGTAGATACCTCCGTGCTTATCGCTTTATTTCGGAAAAACGAAGATGCCAAAAATGCTTTAAATAGCCTTGTTGCAGATAAGGCGTATATTTGTGATATTACCTATTTGGAAGTTTTAGCGGGTTGCTTTACGGCTGAAAAGAGAGAATATGCGATACATTTCTTAGAAGCCTACGGTTTACTGAAGCATAACGCTGAAGTGTCGGATAAATCAATACAACTGATGAAACGTTATTGCATTCAGCGTACGGGTCAGCCGATGCTAAGATTAGCAGATTGTATGATAGCTGCTTTTGCTATGTATTACAAAATGGAGTTACTGACTTTCAATAAGAAAGATTTTGAGTTTATTCAAGGAATTACTATTCATACATGGAGTAAATAATTTCTAATGAAGCCGAAAAAATAGTTTGAAGAACAATGTCAATATCTTAGTAGTTGATACCGAAGTATATTCCAACACCGGCGGACAATCATCCAAATCGACTCCGGTAGGTGCCGTAGCCAAATTTGCGGCAGCCGGAAACGGATTCGCAAGAAAGATTTGGGTATGATTGCTTGTACGGGCGTAATGCATTACGCCCCTACGGTTATGTGTATGTAGCACAAATTGCGATGGGAGCCAATCAGGCGCAAACCCTGAAAGCCATTCGCGAAGCGGAAGCCTACGACGGGCCTTCGTTGATTATCGCTTACTCGCCCTGTATCGCTCATGGTTTGAAAGTCGGCATGGGCAAAGCGCAAGCCGAACAAAAATCAGCCGTAGAATGTGGATATTGGCATTTGTGGCGTTTCGACCCGCGTTTGGAGGCAGACAGCAAAAATCCGTTCCAGTTGGATTCTAAAGAGCCGGATTGGACGAAGTTTCAAGATTTCTTGAAAGGCGAAGTGCGTTTTGCTTCTCTGTCGAAACAATATCCTGCCGAAGCAGCGGAATTGTTTGAAGTTACGCAGAAAAATGCTCAATGGCGTTTGGATGGGTATAAGAGATTGGCGGCTTTAGACTTTCCAAGTCTTTGAGACTTGGAAAGTTTTTACAATATTAACTATGGATAAATATATTCAACCATTAGAAGAAGGTAAATTCTACCACATTTACAATCAAGGGAATAATCACGAAAATATTTTCTATAACGACAAAAATTACATTTATTTCATGCAGAAATTGGACCGGTACTTATCCGACTATCTTGAAATATATGCTTTCTGTCTTATGCCCAATCATTTTCATTTATTGGTAAGGATAAAAACGATAGATGAGTTGGATAATGATGCAGTTGGCGTTGTCTCCCTTTGCGCGGTAATACTGCAATAGCGTTTGATAATATTTTTGCCAAAGCCCAATGTTGCGCGCGGCTGACGTCCCGTTCCGTGTCGAGCCATTCGCGAGCCTTGCCGGCGTAATGTTTGACTGCCGAAAGTTTGTTTTTCATCATATAAATCTCGGCAAGCAGCAGCGCTTTTCCTGCGGCGTAGGGGTAATTGTGTTTGTTGTTTTTAACCGCGCCTTCCATTCCAGATGTCCCTGCTGAAGCGACACTTCGGGCGTTTCAAGAACTTTCCTGTAATAATAAATCGTTGCTATATCGTTACCAATTGTGATTTTTCTTTCGGGCAAAATCGTGTTTTTTAGGAGATTGTACGGAAATTTTTCGTAATTTTGCACAATGAGCGATAAAAAAATATTACTTGAAGTTTGTGCCGATTCTTTGGAAAATGCCTTAATCGCACAATCGGCCGGCGCTTACCGGATTGAATTTTGTGCCGGACTGCCGGAAGGCGGAGTTACGCCATCTCCTGCACAAATCCGAATGGCGCGGGAACAGTTGTATATCAAACTTTACGTGCTGATTCGTCCGCGCGGCGGGGATTTTTTGTACAATGAGCGCGAATTTGAAATCATCCGATCCGATATTCATTTTTGCGGAGAAAACCGGTGCGACGGCGTAGTAATCGGAATCCTGAATCCCGACGGAACCGTCGATACGGAACGTTGCCGCGAATTGGTGCAAATTGCCCGTCAATACGGAATGGGTGTCACTTTTCATCGTGCTTTCGACCGAAGTTACGACTTGTTTCAAGCCTTAGAAGACATCATCAGTCTGGGTTGCGAACGCATCCTGACCTCCGGCGGTTACGATACGGCGATAGAAGGCGCGGAAATTCTTCGGCAACTGATTGAAAAAGCCAACAGCCGCATCGTTATCATGCCCGGCTCCGGAGTAACGCCCGAAAATGCCGGCGAACTAATCCGTGAAACCGGTTTAAAAGAATTGCACGGCACATTCAGAAGCCGGTTTCCAAGTTTGATGCAATATAAAAATCCCCGGTTGAATCATCCGGAAGGCGAATACAATTTGCTATCAACTGATGCAGAAAAAATTAAATCAATAATAAAAAATCTTTAAAGTCCTCAAAGTCCTTAAGGTCTTTAAAAAACTAAAAAAGACACCAATAATGAAAAAAATTTTCCTCCTCCCAATCCTCTTCGCAGCCTTGCTCCTAAACGCCTGCCATGAAAAAGAAAAGCATTTCTTGACCGGCGAAACCTACCGCGCTCAAGTGCATGACCAGTTTGAAAAACGTAAAATAGAAGCGGCTAATCGCAGCGAGGCCTTATTTTCCGTTTTCAGGACAGACAGTCTGAATCTTGAACAACGGGAAGCCCTCGAATTTCTATATGCCTATATGCCTTTGTGCGATTTGGCAGATTATGACGGGAGATTTTTTCTGAAACAAGTGGATGCGGCTTTCAAAGCGCGCGATTATTTTTCATGGGGAAAAAACATTCCGGAAGATATTTTCCGCCACTTTGTATTGGTTTATCGGATAAATAATGAAAATTTAGATACGGCTCGTATCGCCTTTTTTGAAGAACTGAAAGACCGGGTAAAAGACCTTTCGATGTACGAAGCCGCATTGGAAGTAAACCACTGGTGCCACGAAAAAGTGACTTACCGGGGAACCGACACGCGCACTTCCGCACCTTTGGCTTTGGCGCGCACTTCCTGGGGACGCTGCGGCGAAGAATCGACTTTTACCGCCACCGCACTCCGCGCCGTAGGCATTCCTGCCAGACAGTGTTATACCCCGCGTTGGGTGCACACCGACGACAATCATGCCTGGGTGGAAGTCTGGATTGACGGACAATGGCATTATCTGGGCGCCTGCGAGCCGGAACCGGAATTAGACGTGGCCTGGTTTTCCGCTCCCGCCAAACGCGCTATGATGGTGCATACCAATGTTTTTGGATTGTACCCCGGCCCGGAAGAGAAAAATTTGGAAACGCCTTTGTATTCCAAGATTAATTTGTTGGCGAATTATGCCGAAACCCGCGTAGTCAAAGTACGGGTGGTGGACGAAAACAACCAAGCGGTCGAAGGCGCTACCGTCCAATTCAAAGTGTATAACTATGCCGAATTGTATCCCATTTCTACCAACACCACCGGTGCGGAAGGTCAAACGTCCATCATTTCCGGTAAAGGCGACCTGATGATTTGGGCAAACAAAGGAAATAATTTCGGTTACACCAAGTCGGAACCGAAGGATGAAATTACAATTGTCAAATTAGACCATAAACCGGGTGTGGTTTACGAAGAATCTTTCGTAATGAATGTTCCGCCAGAACAAGCGGTAAAAGAACTTTCCGCCGAAAAAATCGCCGCCAATGCCCTGCGTTTGGCCTCCGAAGATTCCATCCGTAACGCCTATATGAATACCTTTATCCAAGAAGAATCCGCCCGCGAATTGGCCAAACAGAATCAATTGAATCCGGACGAAGTTTGGAAATACCTCAACCGCTCTCAAGGCAACTGGCAGGAAATCAGTCATTTTATTCTCAGCGAAAAAGTAAATCCGCGCTTGTTCCCGTTTCTGGCCACGCTGACCGATAAAGAACTTCGGGATACGCCTGCCGAATTTTTAAGCGACCATCTGCAAAGCAATAAAAATATAACGATAAAAGCCGGAACGCCTGAAAACTTAGTGGCTCCTAACATCCTTTCTCCGCATATCGAATGGGAATTAATTCAGCCGTGGAGAAGTCTTGCCCAACAGCAACTCAGTGAAGAGGAAAAAACGGCAGTCAGAAATCGAGTGGACTATATTATCGAATACATAAAAGACAACATCCGGCTCAATGATGCCGAAAATTATTACAATTGCCGGATTACTCCGCGTGGCGTGTATGAATTAAAAATCGCCGACCGATTGTCGCGCAATATCTTCTTTGTCGCCGTATGCCGGAGTTTGGGGATACCCGCCCGCATAGAAACCGCTACTTCCAAACCGCAATATTTTGAAAACGGACAATGGATAGATGTCGCTTTTGGTACGGATAATTCCAAGGAAGCAAATTTGCCCAAAGCCGGACTTATTGTACAAAATGCAATAGATAATCCTATCAAGCCCGGTTATTATTCGCATTATACCTTAGCCATTTTTAAAGACGGCGATTTTCAAACCTTGGATTTTGAAAACAATCCGTTGGTGGCTAAATTTCCATATCAATTGGATTTGGACGAAGGCTATTACCGCCTGATGGCAGGCAGTCGCGCCAACGACGGTTCTGTTTCGGTACACACCGAATATTTTGAATTAAAAGGAAATACACCGCATACTTTAAATATTCGTTTACCGGAAACGGAAGGTAAATTGATGGTAAAAGGCATTGTGGATATGAATTTAATCACGGTATTGAATGATGATTCCAAAGTGAATTTGAAAGCACTGGCAAACAGAAAGGGACTGGCGATTTGTTTTGTTGACCCGGATAAAGAACCGTCCAAACATATTTTGCAAGACCTTCCCGCCGTACAACAAGACTTGGAAGAATGGGGCGGGGGAGTATTGTTTTTGGTACCGGACGATAAAATCAGCAAAGCATTTGATGCTTCCACCTTCAAAGGTTTACCCAAGCAAACCCGTTGGGGCATAGACAAAAACCGCGAACTGTTGCAATCTGTAACCGGCGCATTGAAAATTGATTTCAGCAACAATTTCCCGCTGACGGTCTATCTTACAAATAACGGAGGCATTTTGTACGCTTCGGTTGGGTACAGAATCGGCACAGGCGAAGATGTTTTGAAGATTATTCGATTGGAGGAGGAAACGCGATAGAATCAATTGCGAATATGTTTGCCGTTCTTCAAAATATCTCCAAAAAGAAAAAAGCAATCATCTTTGTGCTTGTTTTTCTCTTTGTTGCCTATATATTTTGTTTGCCCAAGCAGCTTTTCAAAGTTTCTTACTCAACTGTAGCGACCGACCGGAACGGCGAATTGCTCGGCGCCCGCATCGCTGCCGATGAACAATGGCGTTTTCCGGCCTGCGACACCGTTCCCGAAAAATTCGGAATCTGTCTGGTTCAGTTTGAAGACCGGTTTTTCCGGCGACATTGGGGCGTAAATCCCTTGGCAATTGGTCGCGCTATGGTTCAGAATATCAAAGAAAAACGAGTGGTAAGCGGAGGCAGTACACTTACGATGCAACTCATTCGCTTATCGAGGAATAAGAATCGAACCATTGGAGAAAAATGTTTGGAAGCCGTTTTGGCAACCCGTTTGGAATTTTGGTATTCCAAAGAAAAAATTTTGGCGCTGTATGCTTCCCATGCGCCTTTTGGCGGAAATGTCGTCGGCTTGGATGCGGCTGCATGGCGGTATTTTGGGCATCCGGCCGCACAACTTTCCTGGGCGGAATCGGCTACTTTGGCTGTTTTGCCTAACGCTCCGGCCATGTTGCACCTTTCCAAAAACCGGAAAGCCTTGCTGGGAAAAAGAAATCGTTTGCTGAAAAATCTTCAGGAAAAAGGAATTATCGACGAAACGACTTGCGATTTAGCCCTCAGCGAAGATTTACCCGGCGAACCGCTTGCTCTGCCGCAAATCGCGCCGCACTTGGTGGATTATTTTTACCAACACAACAAAGGCAAACAATGTATTTCGACGATTGACAAAAATATACAGTTGCATACGGAAGATGTGCTGGAACGTTGGAACCGCGAATTTCGCCAAAGCGACATCCGAAATATGGCGGCGATTGTGATAGATGTACAAAAGAATCAGGTAATTGCCTATTGCGGCAATGTGCAGTTCAACGAAAACAATTCCGGGAATCAGGTCGATATTATTCAGGCGGATCGGAGTACGGGAAGTATTCTGAAACCTTTCCTGTATTGCGCCGCTTTGCAGGAAGGCGAAATTCTTCCCCGGACACTGTTGCCTGATATTCCGGTCAATATCAATGGCTTTTCGCCGCAAAATTTCAATCTGCAATTTGAAGGCGCTGTTCCGGCAAACGAAGCTGTCAGTCGTTCATTGAATATTCCTTTGGTTTCTTTGTTGCGGAAATACAGCGTGCCGAAATTTTACGATTTTCTGAAACAAAATCACATTGCCAACTTACCCAAACCGGCGGCACATTATGGATTGTCGCTTATTTTGGGTGGAGCTGAAGCCAAATTGGGCGATATCGCCAATGCCTACGCCAATATGGCGCGAACTTTATCGGGCTTGGAAAATAGACGCTATGCTTTGAAAATGGACGAAGAAAACCCAAAATACAAAAATACGTTTCAAGCCGGCGCTGTCCGACAGGTTTTTGATGCAATTATCGAAGTGAATCGTCCGGAACAGATTGATTGGAAAACCCTTCCTTCCATGCAAAAAATTGCATGGAAAACCGGAACGAGTTACGGTTTCCGCGATGCCTGGGCAGTAGGCGCAACTCCCAAATACGTGGTAGGTGTTTGGGTAGGGAACGCTTCGGGCGAAGGGAAACCCAACCTGACAGGAGCCAGAACAGCAGGCCCCGTGATGTTTGACATCTTTGACTTTTTGCCCTCTTCCGAATGGTTTGAAGAACCTTCCGGAGAATTTGTCGAAGCAGAAATTTGCAGGCTGTCCGGTCATCTGAAAGGCCGTTTTTGTGAGGAAACCGACACGGCGCTGATTTGTCCGAACGGTTTGCGAACAGAGCCTTGCCCTTATCACATCAGCGTAAACTTGACTATTGACGAACGTTTCCGCGTATATGAAAGTTGTGCGGAAACCGAAGCGACCGTTCGGAAAGATTGGTTTGTCTTGCCGCCGGCTTGGGCATGGTTTTACAAACAGCGCCATCCGGAATACAAATCCTTGCCGCCCTTTCTGTCCGGGTGCGGAGAAGACAATTATCAACCGATGCAATTTATTTATCCGCAAGGAAATACAAAAGTCCACCTTCCGAAACAATTAGACGGAAGCCCCGGCGAAATTACTTTTGAGTTGGCACACAATAAACTGAATGTCACGGTTTTTTGGCATATCGACAGCGAATATATTGCCGCGACAAATGATTTTCACAAATTATCGGTAAGGCTTTCGCCCGGCAATCATAACATTACCGCTGTCGATGACGAAGGCAATACACTTTCTTGTAGAATCGAAGTAGAATGAATTTTATCACGCAACGATATTCGGTTCTTCCAATCCGTAACCGGATTTTTTATCGACCGCTTTCAAGGCCAAAGCCACCAAGAATGCCAAAATAGCAAAGCCGGTAAAAATCACTTCCGGCAGCGTATAATCATAAGCTACTTCAGCGCCTGCTTCGGAAACGATGCAATAATTTTCCAGCACTTTGCCTATCAGTAAAGGAACGCACATCAGACCGATGTTTTGTATGTAAAAAGTCATGGCATAAGCAGAACCCAATTGCTTTTCAGGAATAATCTTAGCCAAAGCCGGCCACATGGCGGATGGAACCAAAGAGAAGGCAATGCCTAAAATAATCATCAACGCCACAGCTACAATCCAATTATTCAGAGCAGGAATAGAAAACAAGACATGGACAAAAATCAAAAGCGCTGCGCCAATGACCATAATCGTAGCGCCTTTCCCTTTTTTATCGTAAATGCTTCCGAATACAGGTGTTAACAAGAGCGTTCCAAAAGGTAACAAAGAAGGAATACTTCCGGCCAATTCTTCCGGAACATGAAATTTATGAATCATAAAACTGGTGGCAAATTTCAAAAACGGAAATACACAGGAATAAAACAAGACACAAAGAACGGCGATCAACCAAAAGCCTTTGTTTTTCAAGATAAGCCCCAAATCGGCCAATTTGAAACTTTCTTCCGGTTCCGATTCCGTAGCCAAATCTTCTTTTTCCAATTCCTTTTCCATAAAAGTATAGATGAAAAAAGTCAGTAAGCCGATTAAAACCAATATAGCGCCGAGTAAAAGTGGAGCCGATACGGAAGGCGGATTAAATAATTTGGCAAACGGAAGCGGCATAACCAAGGCAAAAGCCGTACCAATGCGCGCCACGCCAACCTGAACGCCCATCGCCAACGCCATTTCTTTTCCCTTGAACCATCGTACAATAATTTTACTGACGACAATACCTCCGGTTTCCGCTCCAACGGCAAACAAAGCATAGCCCAAAGCGGCATAAACTACCTGAATTTTATATCCGAAAATCAAATGATTCGGGTCGAAATCACCAACTATCACGAAATATTGAATGAGTGTCCCAATGACCATGATAGTCGCCGACATCATTCCGGTAAATCGAACGCCTTTCTTATCAAGGATGATGCCGCCAATAAGCAACATTAGTAAAAACACATTAAACCACCCGTAAGCGCTCATAAACCACCCGAAATCATCGGCGTTCCAGCCTTTTGTTTCTCGTAATAAATCCATTAAAGGGGAGAGGAGGTCGGTTACCAAATAAGCAGCCAACATCATAAAAGATACCAGCGCCAACACTGTCCATCTTTTTACTTTTGAATCTCTAATTGCCATTCGTTTATATTTTGAATTTAATATTTCAAGTTTTAAGTTGAAAACAGATGGTTTTTTATTCGTTTTTCTTGATAACAGCGAGTGCATCTGCTACTACAAACGTGCTTCCGCCGACAAAGATAAAATCTTTTTTTGTAGTATTTTGCTTTGCAGCCCAAAAAGATTCGCCAACGGAGTGATAAATTTCTCCTTTCAAGCCGAATTGTGCTGCTTGTTCCGCTAATAATCGGGCATTTAACGCTCTTGGAATATTTGCTTGCGTAAAATAATAAATAGCTTCTTTCGGCAGTAATTGAAGCACGGACGAAATATCTTTTTCGTTTACCATGCCGAAAATGATGTGCAGTTTTTCGTAACTTTCCGATTGCAGTTGCCGGACGATATACGCAATTCCTCCGGCATTGTGCCCCGTATCCAAAACGATTTTCGGATTTTGTTGGATAATTTGCCAACGCCCTAACAATCCGGTATTTTCAATTACGCAGCGAAAGCCTTTATACACCGCTTTCGGTGGAATGGAAAAGTCTTTTTTCAGTATTTCGAGGGCGCATAAAACTGTGGCAGCATTTTTCTCTTGCGCGAAACCGCCTAATTCGCCAATCAATCTTGGATATTCGGGCGTGTCAAATTCCCAATAACCGGAGGGAAGGAGTTTAGAGGTGGTTATTGGGTTTTGCTCTTTGGCAAAGATTTTAAGGACTTTAAAGTCTTTAAAATCCTTAAAGAAAGCCTCCACTTCGTCCTCAGCTTCTCCAATAACAACCGGCGCCCCCT
Source organism: Bacteroidia bacterium (assembly GCA_025999935.1). Taxonomy (GTDB): domain Bacteria; phylum Bacteroidota; class Bacteroidia; order Bacteroidales; family Azobacteroidaceae; genus Azobacteroides. The sequence continues at coordinate 13,058 of BNXY01000018.1, forward strand.
GTTTGATAATCCCCGCTTTCTCTTTGGCAATTGCAGTCAGTGTATTTCCCAGCAAATTTGTGTGGTCGAAACTGATGTTGGTGATGATACTTAAAACCGGCGTAATCACATTGGTGTAGTCCAATCGTCCGCCCAAGCCGACTTCTATAATCGCTACATCTACTTTTTGTTCTGCAAAATATGCAAATGCCATTCCGGTGGTCAATTCAAAAAACGAAGGTTGAATGGATTCGAAGAAATCTTGGTATTGGGCGATAAAATCGACGACAAATTCCTTCGCAATCATTTCTCCGTTGATTTTGATTCTTTCCCTGAAATCCAATAAATGCGGAGAAGTGTAAAGTCCCACTTTATAACCGGCTTCCTGCAAAATCGAAGCCAAAAGGTGTGAAGTTGAGCCTTTCCCATTCGTTCCGCCCACATGAATGGTCTTGTATTTTGTATGTGGATGATTCAAATGTGCATCAATCAGGAAGGAATTTTCCATGCCTTCCTTGTAAGCGTTGCTGCCGATTTTTTGGAACATCGGGGCGGTGTTGTAGAGATATTCTATTGTTTCGTTGTAAGTCATTGTTTTATTTTCCATTGATTTCCTCCAATACCTTTACCGCTTTTTCAACCGAATCAATCCCAACTACCGTCACTGAACGGCGATTATTGTGTTCTTTCAACTGCGTGCGCTTGTAATTTTTTTGCACGAATTGTAATAATTTATCAAATGCTTCACTTTGATAATAAGCCGAATCGGTATGCGTGACTAAGAAAATAGTCATCTTCCCTATTTTTAGGACAATTTTTTCAATACCCAATTTTCGGGCGATGCGTCGTAAGCGCACAATCCGGATTAATTCTTCGCCTCGTTTGGGAATTTTACCGAAACGGTCTTGCAGTTTGAGGCGGAATTGTTCGATATCCCGCTCTTCTTCCATCGCATCCAACTCGCGGTAAAGTAAGATACGCTCGGCATCGCTTGGAATGTAGGTAGCTGGAAAATGCACTTCCAAATCGCTTTCCACATTCGTGTCGGTCACGTAGTTTTCGCCGGTATCGACCGCATTTTCATCTTTGTATAAATCGGCAAATTCTTCATTTTTTAATTCCTGTATCGCTTCATTCAGGATTTTTTGGTAGGTTTCGTAACCTAAATCAGCAATGAAACCGCTTTGTTCCGCGCCCAACATATTGCCTGCGCCGCGAATATCCAAGTCCTGCATGGCAATGTGGATACCGCTTCCCAACTCAGAGAAATTTTCGATGGCTTGCAAGCGGCGGCGCGATTCGGGACTCAACAGATGGAGTGGGGGAGAAAGCAGGTAACAGAACGCTTTGCGGTTGCCGCGCCCAACACGTCCCCGCAATTGATGTAAATCGCTCAGCCCGAAATTCTGCGCATTGTTCACGATGATGGTGTTGGCGTTCGGGATGTCAATGCCGTTTTCGACAATGGTAGTGGCAATCAGAACATCGTATTCGTAATTGGTAAAATCGGTAATAATCTGTTCCAACTGAGCCGGTTCCATCTGTCCATGTCCCACAGAAACGCGGGCATCGGGGACTTCCCGGCGCACCAAATCTTCCAATTCTTTCAAATTGGAAATGCGGTTATTGACGATAAAAACCTGTCCGTTGCGGCTCATCTCGAAATTAATGGCTTCACGGATAATGTCGCCGCCGAACCGATGCACTTCCGTCTGAATCGGATAACGGTTGGGCGGCGGCGTGGAGATATTCGACAAATCGCGTGCGCCCATCAAGCTGAATTGCAGCGTTCGCGGAATCGGTGTCGCCGTCAATGTCAGCGTATCGACATTGGTTTTCATTTGTTTCAATTTCTCTTTTACGCCTACGCCGAATTTTTGTTCTTCGTCGATAATTAGTAATCCTAAATCCTTAAATACAATGTCTTTACTAATGATTCGATGCGTGCCGATTAAAATATCAATTTTCCTTTCTTTCAAATTTTGCAAAATTTCTTTGGTTTCTTTGGCCGTTCTGGCGCGCGAAAGATAATCGACCGTAACAGGCATATCGGCCAAGCGTTCCTTGAATGTGTGGTAATGCTGATAAGCCAACAAGGTTGTGGGCACTAATACCGCGGCTTGTTTTCCATCGACCGCCGCCTTGAATGCTGCGCGGATAGCGATTTCCGTTTTTCCAAAACCCACGTCGCCGCAAACCAATCTATCCATCGGACGAGCATTTTCCATGTCCTGTTTGACGTCGTTGGTCGCTTTCAATTGGTCGGGTGTGTCTTCGTAAACAAACGATGCTTCCAATTCCTTTTGCAGATAAGTATCCGGCGAATAGGCAAAACCTTTTTCATCCCGCCGTTTGGAATAAAGCAGAATCAGGTCTTTGGCAATATCTTTGACTTTTTTCTTGGTTTTTTCTTTCAGGTTTTCCCAAGCGCCCGAACCCAATTTGTTCAAACGCGGCGGTTCATTATCCTTTCCCTTGTACTTGGAAATTTTATGCAAGGAATGGATGCTGACAAAAATCGTATCGTTATTCAGAAAGGTCAATTTGATGACTTCCTGCATTTTACCGTTTATTTCGGCACGGATTAATCCGCCGAATTTTCCAACGCCGTGGTCGAGGTGAACCACGTAATCACCCAATTGGAATTGCTGTAATTCCTTCAACGACAGTGCAATTTTTCCCGAACGTGCCCGTTCGGCTTTCAGATTGTATTTGTGGAAACGGTCGAACAATTGGTGGTCTGTAAACAGGCAAACCCGCAAGGTTTTGTCGATAAAACCCTCGTGAATGGCGCTGAGAATGGGCGTAAAAACGATGTTGTCGCCCCGGTCTTCAAAAATGGACTGAATGCGGGCGATTTGTTTTTCATTGTCGCTCAGGATATAGATTTTGTAAGCTTCCTCCTGTTTTTCTTTGAAAGAAGCGGCGACTAAATCGAAGTTTTTGTGAAAGGAGAGTTGTTGTTCGGTGGAGAAATCAACGATACTTATCCTGTCATTGCGGGCTTGACCCGCAATCCCATCTTCAACTGTTTTTTCAGGGGTTTGCGGGTCAAGTCCGCAATGACAGGATGTTGAGGTGCCCAAATGCAACTTCGTATAATGGCTTGCCCACTCTTTGATAATATTTTCCGGCGTCAGCAAGGCTCGGATTTCTTCTATGGATTGAAATGTTTCTTCGTTGGCAAGTACCGGTTCTTCATCCCAAATCCCTGCAATCCGTTCGTATAACCATTTTTCGCTTTTGAAAACCAATTTGGTATTATCGGCTAAATACGAAAAAAGTGTGGTTTCACGGTCGCCCGATTGTCCGGAAATAATGGATATGGATTCTAATTTTTCCTTGGATAATTGGTTTTCCACGTCGAAAGTCCGCAGGCTCTCCACTTCGTCTCCGAAAAAGTCGATGCGGTAAGGATATTCGTTGGAATAGGAAAACACGTCGATAATGGACCCGCGAATGGCGTATTGTCCCGGTTCGTAAACATAATCCGTCCGTTCAAAACCATAAGAATCAAGCACTTCTTCAACAAACAGACTGTCGATTTTTTCTGTTTTGGAAATACGCAAAGTGTTGTTTTGCAGCAAATTGCCGGATACTACTTTTTCCGCTAACGCTTCCGGATAAGTTACAATTAAGCAGCGCTTTTCATTGGTGTTTAAGCGACTTAATACTTCCGTCCGCGAAATTTCATTGGCGGGGTCTTTCTGTCCGTAGCGGATATTTCGCTTGTATCCCGAAGGAAAAAAAAGGACATTTTCATCTCCCAACACCTGACAACAGTCGTGATAAAAATAACCGGCTTCTTCCAAGTCATTTAAAATGCAAAGAAAGTGATTATCCTTCAATTCGTTATAGATTGTAGAACAAACAATACTTCCTGCCGAACCGTTTAAGCCGTTCAGATACAGCGAAGAAACGTTCTGCTTAAATGATGAAAGAACAGCCTTGACACCCGGATGTTGGGCGTATATTTTTTGTAAAACAAAATCTTTCAACATACATCATTTTTATAATCGTTTCTCAAATATATCATGATTTGTTTTTCGATCATTAGTCATATTTTCTTTTCAGTTTTCTCTCCGCAATGCGGGCAAAATTTATGTGATTCGTTTATTTGTTTCCGGCAATTATTGCACAAAAATACTTTTTCTTTGATTAAATCTATCGGTTTAGCTATCCTTTCAAGCAGGTTTTCGGGAATTTCACCGATAAAACTTGATTCATTGCCTTTTCGAGAAATCAAAAACAGTTTTTCTTTGGCACGAGTAACCGCCACATAAAAAAGTCGGCGTTCTTCTTCCATCAACAATTCGTGATTTGCTCGTTTAATAACTTGAAAAATACGGTCTTCGAGCCAAATATCTGGAAAACCACCGTAACCGTCTGTCAACCCGATAATAAAAACAACTTTTGCCTCCAATCCTTTGGCGGCATGAATGGTTTTTGCCTGCACTTTTATTCCTGCTTTTTTGAAGGCATCGCTAAAATTTGGACGAAAGATATGATTTCGTCTATACAGAAACAAAATATCATCGCTCGTGTAGCCCTCTTTTTGTAACTTCACAACTTGCGACACACAGAAATTCAAAGTTTCTTCAATGCTTTTTTCTTCTTCGGAAGCTGAGAAAAGCATTATTTTCTGCAAAGTTGGTTTTATGGCAAAAATTTCTTTGTCAATTTTGAATTTATTGTGCTTAATTACCTCATTTCCTGCATCGACAATGTTTTGAGTGCTTCGATAATTGATATTCAGCGTGATTACTTTTGAAGGATTAAAATGTTTCTCAAATTCAACAATATAACTCACGTCAGAGCCGCGAAATCCGTAAATACTTTGCCAATCGTCGCCAACACAGAAAAGTTGTGTTTCTTCAGTCAACAAAAGTTTGATAAATTCCACTTGTAAACTGTTAACATCTTGAAATTCATCGACTAACACATACTTAAACCTGTCTTTCAGAATTTTTGCAATATCTTTTTCGTTTTTCAACAACGCAATACAACGAATGAGCAAATCGTTAAAATCGAGGTAAGATTTATCAACGCAATATCCATTAAATTTTTGAATTACAGGGATAGCGAGCGCGTAAAAATCGCGAACCCGCTCGTGCTGGTCGGCTTGTCCTTTTTGTGCAATTTGCTGAATGTCTGCGTTTTCAACTTTAATCATATCCATAACGCGATTTACCATTTTTATAAATTCGTCGATATGATTGTAAAAACCGTTGAACGCTTCTTGATAAGTCAATTTACGAGGTTGATAATTCTCCGACAATCTGTTTTTTACAATATTTTCCAAAATATGACTGAAAAGAGCCGAATCGTGCGTGTCCTTTTCATAAGTATATTCCACTGTAAAACCGGCTTTTTTGTATGCTAATTGTTTGTCTTTCAGAGAATAACTCAAACTGCTTAAATGTTCAATGTAAATATTGGCGTCGGGCAAATAAAAGTCGGGCTGAAATGTAAACCCTTTTTCCGAAACCTGCCGTTTCCCTTCGTAAACATAACGAATATTGTTACGGAAAAACCAGTCGGCAATAAACTGTTCCGATTTTGAGCGGACTTTTGTGCCGTCAAGCGTGGTGTATAATTTTTCGTAACAATAGGATTTGTCGGTCTTGATATGAATTTTATCTACAAAATAGTCAAGGATATAACGTTTCAAACCAAATAGAAATTTCTCATCGTCACATTGTTGAATCACTATTTTATGAAAAACTTCAAAAACGGTTTCTTTTGCTTTGTGTTCAGCAAATTCGTCATTCTCGTTCCACTTGTCTTCGCCCAGAATTTTAAATTTATTGTCAAATTCATTGGCTCCGTAATCTCTCAAAATCTTAAAGCATAAACTATGAAAAGTTCTAATTGTCAATGCTTTAATCCATTGATATTTGCTTTGATATTCTAATCGCAAAGAATTTTTGTCTTTTTCTGTAATTTGTTTGTCGGCAAGTTTTTGCGCGTAATTTTCTGTTTTGTCGGATGAAATTATTAAGCGGTCGAGCATTTCATTTGCCGCATTTTTAGTGAAAGTTACAGCAAGAATATTTTTGGATTTAACACTTTCGTTTTCAATCAAATAAACAATTTTTTGCAGCAAAGTCATCGTCTTACCCGAACCGGCGCCAGCCAGCACAAGCAGCCGCTTATCTCGACTGATAACCGCTTCCTGTTGCTTTTCATTTAACGAAGATATGTTTATTTTTGCGTTCATTATGTCGTTTTTAACATCTTGACATTTTTGGCAAAGGTACAAATTGTTTACTGATTTTCATATTTGTAGCCTCAAAAAGTTATCAACTAAAAAGATGTAGCGGCAACTTTCATAGTGCCTCAATTTAATATTTAATCAAATTTGGTTTATTAAAAGAAAAGGCCTAATTTTGTATGGTCAATAAAAAATCAGATTTATACGATTGAATGAAATCTCCATCCAATAATTCAATATGGATTATGGAAAACTTAATGTAGTAACAACAAAAATTATGAGCGACAGTATTGTTATCATTCCGACATACAACGAGAAGGAGAATATTGAGAAAATAATCCGGGCGGTTTTTTCCCTTGAAAAGCCTTTCGATGTGCTGATTATCGACGACGGTTCTCCTGATGGAACGGCGGGGATAGTCAAACGTTTGCAAAAAGAATTTTTCAGAAAACTTTTCCTTTTGGAACGTTCCGGAAAATTGGGTTTGGGAACGGCTTACATTGCCGGATTCAAATGGGCTTTGGAAAGGGAATATGAATATATTTTTGAAATGGACGCCGATTTTTCCCACAATCCCAAAGACTTGATCCGCTTGTATGATGCTTGTGCCAAAGATTGCGCCGATATAGCTATCGGTTCGCGGTATATTACCGGAGTGAATGTGGTAAACTGGCCGATATCAAGGGTTTTGATGTCTTACTTCGCTTCGATTTATGTGCGTTTGATTTCCGGAATGAATATCAAAGATACCACAGCCGGTTTCAAATGTTACCGGCGTAAAGTTTTGGAATCCATTAATTTGGATAAAATTCGATTCAAAGGTTACGCTTTTCAGATAGAAATGAAATTTACGGCTTATATACAGGGCTTTTATTTGAAAGAAGTGCCCATTATTTTTATCAACCGGGTAGAAGGCGTTTCCAAGATGAACAGCGGCATATTCGGCGAAGCCCTGTTCGGCGTTATCCGGTTGAAATGGGATAGCCTGTTCAAAAAACATAATTTCCAAAAATGATACTGATTCAAAATGCAACGATCATCAATGAAGGCATCCGTTACCAAGCAGATGTGTTGATTGACGGCGAACGCATAAAATCCATATTACCCGTAGGGGCGCACCTGTGTGTGCGTCCCGATGATGTACAAATCATCGACGCCACCGGATTGTTGTTGTTGCCCGGAATCATCGACGACCAAGTGCATTTCCGAGAACCGGGATTGACCCACAAAGGCGATATACACAGCGAATCGCGCGTCGCCGTTGCAGGAGGAATTACTTCCTTTATGGATATGCCGAACACGATTCCGCAAACCACTACCGTTGAGGCTTTGAACGATAAATTCGACCGGGCGGCCAAGGAATCGTTGGCTAATTATACTTTTTTCATGGGCGCAACCAACGATAATTTGGAAGAATTGAAAAAGGAAGGCGCGAAAAGAGCCACAGCTGTCAAGGTTTTTATGGGTTCTTCGACCGGTAATATGCTGGTGGATAATGAATCAACCTTGAACCGTATTTTTTCCGAAGTCAATAAAATCATTGTCGTCCATTGTGAAAGCGAAGCTGTTATTGCCGCCAATAAAGCCCGCTTCATTCAGCAGTTTGGAGAAGATTTGGATATTTCTTTTCATTCTAAAATACGGGATGTTGAGGCTTGTTATCAATCTTCTTCGGAAGCGGTGAAATTGGCTAAAAAACATCATTCCCGTTTGCATCTTTTTCATTTATCGACGGAAAAAGAGTTGGAATTATTAGAGGCAACTCCTCATGGGATTGCGGGTCAAGCCCGCAATGACAAAATGGAAAAAAAAATAACCGCCGAAGTCTGCATACACCATCTTTGGTTTACCGATGAAGATTATGCCGAAAAAGGCAATTTCATCAAATGGAATCCGGCGATAAAATCCCGCGCCGACCGGGATGCTTTGCGGCAAGCTTTGATTAACGGAAAAATTGATGTTGTAGCAACCGACCATGCTCCGCATACTTTGGAAGAAAAACAAGGTTCTTGTTTGAAAGCCGCTTCCGGCGGCCCGATGGTTCAACATTCTTTGGTAGCCATGTTGGAATTGTGTCGGCAAGGCGTTTTTACGAAAGAATTGATTGTAGAGAAAATGGCGCATGCTCCGGCCGAATTGTTTGGAATCAAAGACCGTGGGTTTATCAGGGAAGGTTATTATGCCGATTTGGTTTTGGTTGACCCCAGTCAATCTTGGACGGTTTCAAAAGATAATTTATTGTACAAATGTGGATGGTCTCCATTGGAAGGCGCTACTTTTTCGCATAAGATAGTCAAAACGTTCGTCAATGGCAGCCTTGTTTATGACAACGGGAAATTTGACGAAGATTTTCGAGGAAAAGAATTGGAATTAATCTAAAAAGGCATTCCTTAAAATTTTCCTGAATCCACGAAAAATGATCTTTCGACCTGTAAAGCAAAGATAGTACTTTTTGGGCTAAACCAAAAATAATCAATATATTTGCACTTATGAACAAGATAAAAGATAGATGGAACAACAGTCAATTATAAATTACCGTGAAGCCATTAAGGCTATCAAAAGCGCTATTTTGCAGAGCCGTTATCGTGCAGCAGCGTTGGCAAATCGCGAAATGCTTTCGCTCTATTTCGGTATTGGAAAATATATTTCCGAAAACAGCCGTGGCAATTTTTGGGGAACAAATGCCATTGAAACCATATCGGCTCAATTGCAGCAGGAATTGCCGGGATTGAGAGGATTTGGTGCAAGAAATCTCAAAAATATGCGATTATTTTACGAGAGTTGGTGCGATGTATTAAATCGGCAGTTGCCATCTGCCGATTTACAAAATATTGTAAATCAGAATGATATAATTCGGCGGATGGCATCTGCCGAAATTCGCCAGACACTATCTGGCGAATTTCAACTTGCTGAAAATGTGAATAATATAATTCGCCCAACAGTGTCGGGCGAATTGGAAATTAATACAAAACTGCTGTTTGATGAAAATTGGCAGCCAGCGGCTGACGATTTGGAGTGGCAATATTTTATACAAGTTGGGTTTTCGCATCATTTAGAAATTATCACGAAAGCAAAACATATTGACGAACGCCTTTTCTACATTCAACGGTGCGCTACTGAGTTTTGGAGTGTTGAAAAACTGCGATACAACCTCAAAGCCGACCTGTACAGCAAACAAGGCTCGATGCTCAATAATTTTACCAAAGCCATTGCCGATATTGATTTTCGCAAAGCCGCACTAAACGCCTTCAAAGATGAATATTTGCTCGATTTTGTCAATATTGAAGACCCTGACGATGAGCCTGACGAAAGGGTGCTGGAAACCGCGATAGTAAACAATATCAAAAAGTTCATTATGGCTTTGGGTAAAGATTTTTCGTTTATTGGTAATCAGCATCGTATGATTATCGAGGAGAAAGAGTATTTTGTTGACCTCTTATTTTTCAATCGCCAACTGCAATCTTTGGTCGCTATTGACTTGAAACGCGGGGAATTCAAACCCGAATATCTCGGGAAAATGAATTTTTATCTTTCAGCGCTTGATGATTTGGTTCGTTTGCCGCACGAAAAGGCGTCAATAGGTATTATACTTTGCAAATCGCAAAAACAGAGCATCGTGGAATATGCGTTTCGCGATATGTCCAAACCGATGGGTGTGGCTACTTATCATTTATCATCCGAACTTCCCGAACAATATCGCGATATTTTGCCCGATGCGGAAACATTGAGGCGTTTGTTGTAATGCAAACTGCAAAACCGATATTTTTTACCTACTTTTGCAAACTAAATTAAAACTCATTATGCAAATCATACAAACGCCCAAGCAAGCATTGAATCCCGCTTTTCTGAAACAAAAGCCGGAACGGAAAGAAATTGAGCTTTTCAAGACCGAGTTCATGAAATTGCTTGATAATATTAAAAGTACTGAAAATAAAGAAACGGAAGAACATTACAAAATTGATGTGATGAATTTCCTTAATTACGTGTACTACAGAGACAATCATTATCTTAATACCAAAGGGCATACTGATTTTGTGATTCATAATGGCAAAACTCCGGATTCGCCTGTTGGCGTGTTGATTGAAGTGAAAAGCCCTGTGAATAAAGCAGAAATGGTTAACCATGAAAACCTGAATGTCAAATCATTTCAGGAGTTGGTGTTATACTATTTGCGGGAGCGAAAAACCGGGAATAATTTTGAACTTCGCTACCTGATTATTACCAATATCTACGAATGGTTTGTATTTGATGCACAGGATTTTGAGAAGCTCTTTTACCGGAATAAAAACTTACTCAACCATTTTGAACAGTTTCATGCAGGAAAATTATCAGGGACAAGTACCGATTTCTTCTACAAAGAAATTGCATCTCCCGAAATACAAAAACTACAACCGGAAATCCCTTACACCCATTTTGACATTCGCGATTACGACAAAATTCTTCGTAATGCCGACAAAGAAGACGACAGGAAACTGATTGCTCTGTACAAATTTTTGTCTCCCGTACATTTACTCAAACAGCCATTTGCCAATGACAATAACCAATTGAACAAAGATTTTTACACAGAACTTCTGCATATCATTGGTTTGGAAGAAATAAAGCAGGATAACAGAAAATTGATTGTCCGTAAAAAAGAAAACGAGCGCGATAATGGCTCAATCATTGAAAATGCAATTGAGCGAATTAATGTTAAAAATAAATTGGACAATCTGAATGTCGAACAATTGGGCAAAACAGCGGAGGAACAATTATTCAGTGTCGCTTTGGATTTGGCAATAACATGGATTAACCGGATTTTATTTTTAAAACTGCTTGAATCACAGATAGTCAAATATCATAACGGAAACAAAGACTATGCTTTCTTGTCAACCGACAAATTGACTGATTACAATGATTTGGATACGCTTTTTTTCTCGGTTTTAGCTCGAAAAGAAGAAGAAAGAAAAGAAAATGTAAAAGCCAAATTTGCGCATGTTCCATACCTCAACAGTTCGCTGTTTGAGATGACCGAAATAGAAGACAAAACTATCTGTATCGACAGTTTACAAGATAACATACAAATTACATTGTATCCCAAATCGGTATTACACAGTAGAGGAGTATCGCATACGCTTCAAATGAAACCATTGGAATATTTATTGCATTTTCTGGATGCCTACGATTTCAGCAGCGAAGGTTCGGAAGAGATTCAGGAAGAAAACAAACCACTGATTTCAGCATCAGTACTGGGTCTGATTTTTGAAAAAATCAATGGCTACAAAGACGGTTCTTTTTTCACGCCGGCATTTATCACCATGTATATGTGTCGTGAGACCATTTCTAAGGCTGTCATTCAGAAATTCAATGAAGCCAAAGAATGGAATTGCCAAAGCATCAATGACCTGTACAACAAGATAGAAGATATTGTCGAAGCCAACAGGATTTTTAATTCAATACGCATTTGCGACCCATCGGTTGGTTCCGGTCATTTCCTTGTTTCAGCCTTAAACGAAATGATTTCCTTGAAATCGGAATTAGGCATTCTGACCGATAAAAACGGGAAGAAACTGAAAGATTATCGCGTAACAGTTGCAAACGATGAGTTAATTATTACCAATGAAGAAAATAATTATTTCAATTACAATCCACAAAACGTAGAAAGCCAACGGGTTCAAGAAGCATTTTTTTACGAAAAACAGACCATGATTGAAAACTGCCTTTTCGGCGTGGACATAAATCCTAATTCGGTAAAAATCTGTCAATTGCGCTTATGGATTGAATTGCTGAAACATACCTACTACCGTTCGGGCACAAATAAATTGGAAACATTGCCGAATATTGACATTAATATTAAATGTGGTAATTCATTGATTAGCAGGTTTGACTTGCGCGGGAACTATTCAACCTTGCCGTCGATAACACAGCAAAAGCTGCAAAAAGCAACGCGAGACTACAAAGCTCAAGTTATTTTGTACAAGTGCATGAATGATAAAGCCACTAAAAAATTAACCCGCGAGAACATTGCGCGGATTAAAGCCACTTTCAGCCAAATCAATAATCCTGCCGATACGGATTACAGGAAATGGAAAGACGCAGAAACCAAATCTACGAATCATTTTACTTCCTTGCGTTTTGACGAAGATAAAGATGTGTGGAACAAACAACATGAATTGTTACAAGCTGAGACAGACACTTTGCGCGAGAAATACAAACAAAAAATTAAAACATTCTATACCAATGCCTTTGAATGGAGTTTTGAATTTCCGGAAGTACTGGACGACAACGGTAATTTTGTCGGTTTTGATGTGGTGATTGGGAATCCGCCGTATATTCAGTTACAATCAATGGGCAGTATTGCGGATGCTTATAAAAACATGAATTATCAGGTCTTTGAACGCATGGGCGACATTTATTGTTTGTTTTACGAATTGGCGCATAAATTACTGAAACAGAATGGATATTTATCGTATATCACGTCTAATACATGGATGCGAGCCGGACATGGAGAAAAAACACGACAATTTTTAGTAGAGCAAACAAACCCGATGTTGTTAATTGATTTTTCTGACGTAAAAGTCTTTGATGAAGCTACAGTTAGGGTGAATATTTTAATGCTGCAAAAGGATAAAAACAAACAACAAACGCAGGCTTGTATTGTAAAAAAAGAAGGTATAAAAGATTTGAGCGTTTATATTAGACAAAATGCCGTTTCTTTCCGTCATTGCGGGCTTGACCCACAATCTCCTGACAAAAATACAGGCGAGTCTTGGGTGATATTATCGCCTATCGAACAGCGCATAAAGGCTAAGATAGAGGCGGTTGGGACACCGCTCAAAGATTGGAATATTAAAATCAATTATGGCATAAAAACAGGTTTTAATGGCAATCCTGAAAAAGATGAGGGCTGTTTTATTATTTCGGGGAAGCAAAGAGCACAATTGATTGCAGAAGACCCAAAATCAGCCGAAATTATACGACCCATTTTACGCGGCAGAGACATCAAAAGGTATGGTTATGACTTTGCAGATTTATGGTTAATCAATACTCACAACGGCATAAAAGAAAAAGGTATAAAACCAATAGACATAAGTGATTATCCTGCTATCAAAAATCATCTGGACAACTATTTTCCTGAATTGGAAAAACGAGCAGACAAGGGTGATACTCCATACAATTTACGGAATTGTGCTTATATCGAGGATTTTTATAAACAAAAAATCGTCTGGCTTACTATTACGGACAAGCCAAAATTTGCAATAGATTTATCTGGTGCAATATGTCTTAATTCTATCTTTTTTATGATAGGAAACTCTCACTTATATACTATTCTTGCTTCATTAAATTCTAAATTAATTGAATGGTATTTTGATGGAATATGTGTTTCTACGGGTGTTGGTACGAATAAATGGGAAAAATTTGTTGTTGAAAAAATACCAATACCAATGTCAAATACAGAATTTGAACAGAAAATAGAAAAAATGTTACAAACAAAAGAATACAATGAAATAGACAAGTTAATATATAAACTGTATAATCTTACGGAAGAAGAAATTGAATTTATTGAATCTCAATAAAATTTTCTCTAAAAATTTGCAGAATAAAATAAATGGTCGTATCTTTGAGGCAAATTAACGTCCCCCTATACTTTCTTGTATAGGTCCAAGCCACTTTTTAGTGGCTTATTTTATATAATAACAATATGGGTGAAAGGGTTACATTTTATGTTGATGGTTTCAATTTCTATTACGGATTGAGAACAAAAAAACGAATTGATAGAAATTGGCAGAGTGTGTATTGGATAGATGTTGTAAAATTGTTCAGTCAATTTTTAAGCCCCAATCAAACGCTTGAAAAAGTAATCTATTTTACAGCGTCACCTCTTAATCAAGATAAAAGTAATAGACAAGGTGCTTTCCTGAATGCTAATAAGCTACTGAACGAAAACAAATTTGAAGTTGTCAGAGGAAAATATCTAAAAAAAATCATTGAATGTCCTAATTGTAAATATGCCATTTCACGACCCGAAGAAAAGAAAACGGATGTAAATGTAGCAATCCGAATGATAGGCGATTGTGTAGAAAACAAAACCGATGTCATTGTCCTTGTAAGTGGCGACAGTGATATGTTGCCACCCGTAGAGTTCATTCAACAAAAATATCCCCAAAAGAAAGTCAGAGTGTATTTTCCACCAACAGTTTTTAGTGTGGATTTGAAAAATAATATTAAATATCACAACGGAAAAGTTGTCTTTCTTGAAAATAACTTCAACAAATTTGAAAATAGTATAATGCCCGATGTGGTAACCAAAAATGGAAAAACTTATTCCATACCTCCAAAATGGAAAATCTGAAAGAGTGTAGTCTATTGAATCTCTATAAATCCTATCATCGCTCTTTCCTCATCGTTCAATTGATATAAATCAAAAATCAGATTATCTATTTCAATTTCTTCATGCTTGGTATCCATATTAGTCTGCAATTTCAAATTTTGCATATTCATGACTTTAGTTTTGAATAATTCATTTGTTTCATCATTCACTTGAAGTACAGGAATTTTATCAAAAAATATTTTACTTAATTCTCTTGTTTCCCCTCTTAGCTCTGGAAAATTATTTTTAAAACAATACTTAAACAACGAAGAATTAAAAAATGCTGTAAGAAATGCTACATGTTTGCCCGTAATTATGAAGCATTTTTGATTGGTCAAGTATCCTTGATTATCATATAAAAATGGCAAAAACTTAGTCATATTGGGATAAACGATTTTTTGTCTATAAAAATCCTCCCAATAACTTATCGAATCTTGTGTCTCAAACCATTGATTATTAGTCTTTTTTCTTGCACCAGATTCGCCTGTTTGTTTTAATCTGTCATATCCAAAACTCAAAAGATGTTGTTTTACAGCAGGATACATGTAAATATCAATCTTTAGGCTTGGAAATGTTGTAATCAAATATAAATCAGCAAATTCATATCCATAACGCTTAATATCGCGTCCTCTCAATAACGGTCGTATAATTTCGGCTGATTTTGGGTCTTCTGCAATCAGTTCATCCTTTTTCTTTCCGTCAATAATAAAAGCTTCATTGTATCCAGTCAAAATTCCACGATAGATATTAATATCCCAATCCTTCAAAGGAGTCCCAACCGCCTCTATCTTAGCCTTTATGCGCTGCTCAACGGGCGAAAGCACCACCCAAGACTCGCCTGTATTTTTGTCAGGAGATTGCGGGTCAAGCCCGCAATGACGGAAAGGAACGGCATTTTGTCTAATATAAACGCTGGGCTGATGTCGATAATAATTGTCTGCATTAATATAGACAATATCCGTTTTATTCTGTACATTTAAATCAGTATTAATTTAAAATAGAAAAGAGTATGATTTATGGTTACATTCGGGTAAGCACCGATAGACAAACGGTAGAAAATCAACGTTTTGAAATCAATCAGTATTGTGAAAGAAACGTGATGGTAGTGAACAAATGGATTGAAGAAACCATTTCAGGCACAAAAACAGTACAGGAACGAAAATTAGGAAAACTTCTCAAAAAAATGAAAAGAGAAGATGTTTTGATTTGTTCCGAGCTATCTCGTTTAGGAAGAAATCTGCTAATGATTATGGGTATTCTCAACGAATGTATGAATCGCGACATTCAGGTTTGGACAATCAAAGACAACTACCGTTTGGGAAGTGATATAAATTCCAAAGTCCTTGCTTTTGCCTTTGGTCTTTCCGCCGAAATCGAGCGCAACCTCATTTCTCAACGCACCAAAGAAGCCCTTGCCCGCAAAAAAGCAGAAGGCGTTATACTTGGTCGCCCCAAAGGCAGTAAATCCAAAGTCAAAAAATTGACCGGCAAAGAAGTGGAAATCAAAATATTGTTAGATAAAAAAGTATCAAAATCTGCTATCGCCCGCATATTGGGCGTACACAGGCTTACAGTAGCAGAATTTGTTAAAGGGATGGAATAAAATGTGCTAATTAATCGACTATGGCAAGAAAATTTTGTCGATAGTGTCGAAAAATTTGATTGCACTCTACGAAAAATAATAAAAATATACAGAAAAAAAAGGAAAAATATATACCTTTGTCCTCCGTCCATAGAATTACCATTATGATACAGATACAAGATACAATCGTCAGTTTGGATGTTTTAGAGGAATATTTTCTTTGCGACCTGTCGGTTTGCAAAGGTATTTGTTGTGTGGAAGGCGATTCCGGTGCGCCCGTAGAGGAAAATGAAATTTCTCAATTGGAAAAAGTCCTTCCGGTTATTTGGAATGATTTATCGCCTAAAGCGCAAGAAGTTATCAACAAACAAGGCGTTGTTTACCTCGACGAAGACGGCGAATTTGTAACCTCCATTGTAAAAGGCGAAGATTGTGTTTTTACGTGTTACGATGAAAACGGTTATTGCAAATGTGCCATCGAAAAAGCGTATCGCGAGGGGAAAACCGATTTCTACAAACCGATTTCTTGCCATTTATATCCGGTTCGCGTTGCGCGATACAAAGAATTTCGCGCGGTCAACTACCATCGGTGGAGCGTTTGTCAGGCAGCCCGCACGTTAGGAAAGCAACATAATTTAAAAGTATATCAATTTCTGAAAGAACCGCTTATCCGAAAATTCGGCGAAGAATGGTATCAATTGCTTTGTCAAATCGCTAACGAACTTTAGTTGTATTTCTATTTCTTAATCAAATTGTATTTCGTCATTCACATCAATATCGTTCTACAAATTAAAAGGTGATCTTCCGGATGTTTTGTCGCTGATTAATTTTTGAAGTCTTCTCAACAGCAGTTTTGAGGGTCTTTCTTGCAAAAACGATTCGATATGGCGTTTCTTCTTTTCTTCAAAAATATCGTTGATGTCAATCAGGATTCCGGTTTCTTCTACTGCGCCAAAATCTTCATTCACAGCCGTTCCGAAAACGCGCATGCTGGGAGACAGGTTCATGTAAGCGCTTACCAAAGGCGGAATATTGATGTTGTATTTGCGAACTTCCGTATTCAGAATCTTGTAATCTTCCTTGTATGTTTTATGATCAAATAATCGGTGCATCTTTTCATAATCTGCATTTGTTTGTAGAGAATGAACCGGATAGACCAAGTTCTCTTTGTCTTTAAAATATTTATTCAAGAAATACAAAATCAGGTTGCGTGCTTCGGGATTGTATGTATTGTACATAGTTACTTTTCCGAAAAAATACCGGATATCAGGGTCAAGAACAGATAAGGCGCCCAAACCGTCCCACAGGTTGTCAAGGGCGAATAGTCCTTTAGAACCGAATTTAGTGGTTTGATAATCCAAGGAAACAAAGGAGCGACCCAATTCCACCATTTTCGGCAGATAATCGGCTATGAATTTTTCGGAAAAATGAAAAAGTTCGGCAGTGGCAATATTATTGGGCTGACCATTTGCATCCAATGTGATTTCATTACCCCAACGGAAACGATAGCCGCCCAGAATTTCCTCTTCGAGCGGATCCCAAACAATTAATTGTCGGTAAGGCGTTTCCATGACATCAAATTCGTCGATGTCGGTCGGTTTGCCGGTTCCGCCGCCATAAAAGCGAAAAGCAATTTCCCGCAGACGCCCGACTTCGAGCATTAGGTTCGGAGCGGTTTGTGCTGTAAACAAATAAATCTCGTTCCCGGATTTATTGGTTTTCCGGAATAATTTTTCAATGGTCAACTCCGATTTGAGTACTTTTTTGTCAATTTTTGGAATGATTTCTTCCATGATTTAATAATGTTATCTAACCGTATTATAAACAGTGTGTTTAACCCAATTTGTCCACGCTTGCGGACTTTTTGACGAATCAAATGTTTGCCATGGAACCGGTTTGCCAAAATGAATGGTAAATGTCTTTCCTTGCGCCTTAAATAATTCACCCGACAAAAATAACATTTCTATATTAAATTTCAAACCAATTCTTTTCCGAATATTGGCAATATTGTAAAATAAATTAGAATTTTTTGCCTCAAAATAGACCGGAACGACATTTCTTTTGTATTCAATGGCTTTTACCACCAACATTTTTTTCCATTCCGGATCGCAAATGATACCCTTTGTTTTCCGTGAACACAATCCTGCCGGAAACGTAATTATCTGATTTTCAGATAAAAATGCTTCGTTAAGCGCTTGGGCGGCTGCACGTCCCTGCGCTCCGTGTTTGTTTATCGGAACAAAAATATTTTGCAACGGTTCAATAAAATAAAGAATATCGTTGACCAAATATTTAATTTGCTTGTTGTATTGATTTCCTAAATAAGACGATAGACAAATGCCGTCCATTCCACCCAAAGGATGGTTGGATGCGAAAATACACTTGGTATCGAAATCCGGAAGGTTTTCTTCTCCGCTTATTTGTAGCCGGATGTCAAAATATTTTACGGCGTTGTTCATAAAATCAACACCGGTCGCATCTCCGGTTTGCGCCAGAAACTTGTTGATATCGTCCTGGCAAATAAGTTTAGCTAAAGCCTTTACCACAAAATGAGGAATCTTTTTCGCTACCTTGGGCGCCTTTGCGTTTAATATTTCTTGAACATCAATGTGAAACTTTTTTGTCATAATTAAATGATAGAAAATTCGGACAAATGTACAACTTTTATCCGATAAATTTTGAAAACAGGATAAAAATTCTTACTTTTGCCGGGGTTTTAATTTATTTATTGCCTATTATAAAATACGTTTGTTGTAATTTTGTAAATATTTTTTAATGATTCATGCAACGTTTTTTACTTTTTTTCCATCTTAGTAATAATTGTAAAATTTAAATTAATAATAGTTATGTTAAAAAAGAAATTGTTTTTGATTCCATTGTTGGCCGGACTTATGTTTGTTTTTCCCGCTTGTAATAATTTTGATACGGGAAATTCCCGCACTTTTACAGATGTTTTTGGCGTTGTTAAAAGTATTGATTATTTCCAAAATAATCTGGTAACATTTAGCACCACATTGGGCGAAATTGTTGCGAACGAACTGCCTACTCAGCCGCTCAACGAAGGCGATTGTGTCTATTTTTATCAATTTATCATTGATTATGATAATCAACCCAGTGATAAATACCTCATAGCATCCGGTGTTCAATACGAGCAAATTACCAAAGAACCGTTCTCTATTGAGTCGGGCTCGTCAATACCAACGGATGGTTATGATCTGAAATTATCGGAGATTCAGATTTTAAGCAGCCCTTATCTCTACGGCTCTTTATTTACCAGTGCGACATTTTCGAAAATGAAAGAACAAGGCGTTAATTTTCGTTTGGTGTTTAATCCGGATGAACCGGCAGAAAATGGTGCGTTGAATGTTTATATGCAAGCGAGGCTGTCCGGTACTGCAAGTGGTGCGACGGAAAATAGCTACGCTATTCGGGCGTTTAATGCAAGAAGCCTTTTGATGATGGCAGGTAGAGATACAACCGTACAAGAAGTTTCCTTCAGGTATGCTAAAATTAATTTGAAATATATGTCCGGAACAGAAAATGGGGAACCGGTATATTCCAAGTTAGAAAACCCGATTGAACTTTTAATGTTTAGAGAATCTTCCTATCCTTATTAACGAAGATAAATGTATAAACAACTGTTTATCCTGCTTTTCAACCTGATTGCTTCGCCAGTGAAAACTTGGGAGGGATTGGCTGAAGAGCAGGATACCAACAACGAAAATTTTCACAAGAGCTATTTGTATCCGATAATCGGTATAATAGCTCTCTTGTCTTTTTTGGGCGTTTTAGCTTATCTGAAAAATTTTGATTTACAGATAGCCTTGAAAACGGTCATCAAGGTAACCATTGTTTATTTTGCCGGATTCTATCTGGAAGCCTACTGCCTGTTCCGCATTTTGCCCAAATATTTCGGACAAGAAGTGAAAATGTATATTTGTGAACGTTTTACGGGATATTCCTCAGCAGTAGTTTACACAGTTGCTATGGTTGCCGCTTTGTTCCCTGCGTTGTTTTTTATTCAAATATTTATTTTTTACGCAGTTTATCTTATTTGGTTGGGCGCTACACATTATCTTCAAATAAAAGAGGAATATTTAACCAAATTTACTATCTTTGCAAGCATTTTAATCTTGTTTTCCCCGTTGCTGATTCAATGGCTGATTTCATTGTTAATGCCGGGACTGAAATTGTAATATGGCACAACAGAACAATATCGTTATCAAAAACAAAAAAGCTTCGTTTGATTATGAATTTATCGAAACTTTTGTCGCCGGAATTGTATTGACCGGAACGGAAATCAAATCCATCCGTTTGGGAAAAGCAAGTTTGGTGGATACGTATTGTACGGTTATCGGCCGGGAACTGTGGGTAAAAAATATGAATATTTCCGAATATTTTTACGGCACTTACAACAATCATGTGGCGCGCCGCGACCGGAAATTATTGCTGAACCGGAAAGAGTTGAACAAAATCGAACGCTTAGTAAAAGATACAGGCATTACGATTGTGCCCACCAAATTGTTTTTGAACGAAAAAGGTTTGGCCAAAATAGTAATCGCCGTTGCCAAAGGCAAAAAAGAATACGACAAACGGCAAACTTTGCGGGAAAAAGACGATAAAAGAGATATGGATCGGGCGTTTAAAAAATAATAAATAATGGAAACGATTGTAACAAAAACACTGGACGAAGCTTTAAAAGAACGAATTCTGATTCTCGACGGTGGAATGGGAAGCATGATTCAACAATATAATCTCATAGAAAAAGATTATCGGGGCGGCCAATTCGCCCATTTGCCCGGACCCATGCAGGGAAACGGCGATATGCTGTGCCTTACCCGGCCGGATGTGATTCAGGCGATTCATGCCGCCTATCTGGAAGCCGGCGCTGATATTATTGAAACCAATTCGCTGAACCTGACGGCTGTATCCATGGCCGATTACGGTCTGGAGCCGTATGTGCGCGAACTGAATCTGGCGGCGGCCCGTATCGCAAAAGAAGTTACGGATAAATATACGAAATTGAATCCGGAAAAACCCCGTTTTGTCGCCGGTTCTATTGGGCCGACCAATAAAACGGCCTCAATATCTCCCGATGTTTCCAATCCGGCTTACCGGAATATTACTTTCGATGAATTACATGCGGCTTACAAGGAACAAATCATCGCTTTGATAGACGGCGGCGTGGATGCTCTCCTTATCGAAACCGCTTTCGATACGCTGAATGTGAAAGCGGCTTTGATGGCGGCGGAAAACGCCATGCAGGAATTGCAAAAAGAAGTCCCGTTGATGGTATCCTTTACCTTAGCGGGAAAAAGCGGCCGCATCCTGTCCGGTCAAACCTTGGAAGCCGCCTGGGCTTCCATCTCCCATGTAAAATTGTTGAGCGTGGGGCTGAACTGCTCTTTCGGCGCAAGGGATATGAAGCCTTTTATCAAAGAATTGAAACAAATCGCTCCCTGTTATATCAGCGCTTATCCGAACGCCGGTCTGCCCAACAGCTTGGGAAAATACGACGAAACACCCGAAATAATGGCGCCGCAAATTCAGGAATACATCGACGAAGGCTTGGTCAATATCATTGGCGGATGCTGCGGTACAACGCCGGCGCATATCGCCGCTATTGCAAAATTGAGAATGGAAAATGGAGACTTGAGAATTATAAATAAAAAAGTTTCTCCAAATTTGATTCTTTCCGGTTTAGATAAATTGGAGATTAATTCTCAATTCACTTTGATCGGCGAACGATGTAATGTAGCCGGTTCCCGGAAATTCCTGCGCTTGATAAAGGAAGAAAAATACGAAGAAGCCTTGATTATTGCCCGTAAACAGGTGGACGACGGAGCGCATATTCTCGATATCAATGTGGACGACGGCTTGTTGGACGGCGTAAAAGAAATGACAACCTTCCTGAACCTGATTGCTTCCGAACCGGATATCGCTCGTGTTCCGGTCATGCTCGACAGTTCCGACTGGAACATTATCGAAGCCGGGTTGAAATGCCAGCAAGGAAAATCCATTGTCAACTCCATCAGTTTGAAAGCCGGAGAGGAAGATTTTCTCCGGAAAGCGCGTATTGTTCGTTCTTACGGCGCAGCGGTTGTCGCCATGGCTTTCGACGAAAAAGGACAGGCGGATACTTTTGAACGGAAAACGGAAATTGTCGCCCGTGAATATCAATTGTTGACGGAAAAAGCCGGTTTCCCTCCCTGCGATATTATTTTCGACCCCAATGTATTGGCGGTTGCTACCGGCATTGAAGAACATGCCGCTTACGGACTGAATTTTATCCGCACTGTGGAATGGATAAAAAACAACCTGCCTGGCGCTAAGGTAAGCGGCGGCGTGAGCAATCTCTCTTTTGCTTTCCGCGGCAACGAATCCCTGCGCGAGGCGATGCACGCTGTTTTCCTTTACTATTGTGTTGGAAAAGGCATGGATATGGGAATTGTAAATCCTTCTTCTTCGTTGAATTATGCCGATATTGATGCGGATTTGCGAACCTTGATTGAAGATGTAATCCTGAATCGCCATCCGGACGCCGCCGAACGCTTGCTTGAATATGCCCAGCAAAACAACGAAAAAACAGGCGAAAAAGAAAAAAAGCAGGAAGAGTGGCGTACTCTGCCTTTGGCGGAACGGTTGCAATATGCTTTGATAAAAGGAAATGCCGATTTTCTGGAATCGGATTTGGCGGAAGCTTTGACGGTTTATACACGACCGATAGACATTATTGACCAACCGTTGATGGAAGGGATGAATATTGTCGGAAAACTGTTTGGGGAAGGGAAAATGTTCCTGCCGCAGGTGGTTAAAACGGCTCGTACCATGAAGAAAGCCGTAGCTATCCTGCAACCGGCTATTGAAGCGGCCAAGAAAGAAGATATACAAAAAGCCGGTAAAATCTTGCTCGCCACGGTAAAAGGCGATGTACACGATATAGGTAAAAATATTACCGGCGTGATTTTGTCCTGCAATAATTACGAAATCATCGATATCGGCGTGATGGTTCCGCCGGAAGAAATTATCCGTCAGGCCAAAGAAAATCAGGTGGATATGATTGGTTTGAGCGGACTGATTACACCCAGTTTGCAGGAAATGTCATTGGTTGCATCCGAAATGGAAAAAGCCGGCTTTACTTTGCCTTTGCTTATCGGCGGGGCGACTACTTCCCAACTGCATACGGCATTGAAAATTGACCCTTTATACCAAGGGCCGGTGGTGCATGTCCCGGATGCTTCTTTGGCCGTACCCGCCGCCAATCAGTTGTTGAATCCGAAGACACAGGAAGAATATGTGCAAGGAATCAAAAGCGCCTACCAATCCCTGCGGAATAAATCCGGAAAAGCGGAATTAGTCTCTTTGGAATATGCTCGGGAACATGCGCTTCCGATGGATTGGTCGAAATATACGCCCGATACGCCTTCGTTTACGGGAACGCGGATCTTGGATGCAATTCCCGTAAAGGACATCATCCCTTATATCAATTGGTTGGCATTTATGTCCGTTTGGAAATTTCCGGTTAAATACGGGAAATACATGCAATTGAAAACGGCGGAAGAAAAACAACATTGGTTGGATTCATTTATCGGCGAAGAAAAACAAAAAGCAACCGAAGCGGTTCGTTTATTGAACGACACCCAAAATATCCTGACGGAATGGACGGCCAACGATTCCGGATTTATCAAGGCGATTGTCGGACTTTTTCCGGTAGAACGGGAAAACGATACCATTCGCGTGGAAGGAAAAACCATTCCCTTCCTTCGCCAACAAGAAAAGCGGGAAGACGATATTTACAAATCGCTGGCCGATTTCTTTTCTCCCAACGGCGATTTTATTGGAATGTTTGTCGCTACGGCAGGCGCCAACAAACCGGAAATTCATTGCGATTGCGGTCACAAACACGAAGCCGACGATTATACGGATATGATTAAGCAAGTCCTTCGCGACCGTTTGGCGGAAGCGACTGCCGAATACCTGCACGAAAAAGTGCGCAAAGAACTCTGGGGTTATGCACCCGAAGAATCCTATACCGTCGAAGAATTGATGAAAGCGCCATACAGGGGTATCCGTCCCGCGTCAGGTTATCCGTCTCATCCGGATATTTCCCTGAACTTCGTCATCGACGATTTGTTGGATATAAAGCGGATTGGCATGAGTCTGACACCCAACGGCGCCATCTATCCAAACGCCTCGGTGGCAGGATTATACATATCCCATCCGGCATCCGATTATTTTCTACTTGGAAAAATCAACGAAGAACAAGTCACGGATTACGCCGCTCGCAAAGGGATTTCAGTGGAGGAAGCCGGGAAGTGGCTGGGAGTTTGAAAAAGTACGCTATCTTTGCCTTTTGCATACCTAACAAACGCTAAATATTATTTTGAGGCAAAAAAAATCCCAAAGGGATATAATACTTAGAATAGGGTTTCAACCCTATGGGGCATTTGTTTTTCCCACATCTGAAAATATCGTCCCTTAGCAGAATATAATTCTTGATGCGAACCCTGTTCCATCACTTTTCCGTTTTCAAGTACAATAATTTTATCCGCATCAATAACCGTACTTAGGCGATGTGCA
The DNA here is from genome assembly GCA_025999935.1 of Bacteroidia bacterium. GTDB lineage: Bacteria > Bacteroidota > Bacteroidia > Bacteroidales > Azobacteroidaceae > Azobacteroides. Next base: position 37,760 of record BNXY01000018.1, read on the forward strand.
ATAATCAAGATGGTTTTCCCTTCGGCAATCAAATCCCGAATCAAGTTTTTAACATATTCTTCCGATTTTGAATCCAAAGAAGACGTTGCTTCATCAAAAATAAAAACTTCCGGATCTGAATACAATGCGCGGGCAATGGCCAATCGTTGTTTTTCCCCACCGGAAAGTTGCGTACCGTTTTCTCCGATATAGGTATTGAAACCGCGTGGCAAATTTTCTATAAACGGCATCAATCCCAATTGTTTAACAATTTGAATAATCTTGTCCATATCCGGATTGAAATCTCCTACTGCAATGTTGTCGATAATATTTCCTGAAAAGAGATTGAGTTGTTGCGGCACGGCGCTAATCAATTTACGCATACTTTCATTCGTGAAAAAATCAATATTTTGTCCGTTAATGGTTATTTTTCCGGCTCGGATGGGATATAATTTTTGCAACAAAGAGGCCAGTGTCGTCTTACCGGAACCGCTTTCTCCAATGATGGCCGTGAGTTTTCCTTTCGGAATGGTCAATGAAAAATCAACAAAAATATCTTTCCGGCTACCATAGGAGAATGAGATATTATCAAAACAAATATCTCCGATATTTTCTTTTTTAAGTTCAATTTTGTTTTCTTCCGATTCCCTTTCCAAATCCATGATTTCAAAAAGACGGTCAGATGCAATTAAGGCATTTTGTATGGTTTTATTAGCTCCGATCAAGCTGGCAGCAGGTCCCATAAAATAACCGATTATCGAATAAAAAGAAAGCAATGTACCCGGAGTAATAGAGTTGTCGATTACATAATAAGAACCAATCCAAAGCAATAATATCGTAAATAAACGGCTGATAAAACCGGCTGTATTCCCTGTGAATAAACCATTTAATCCGGAACGGTAAACGGTTTGCATCATCAATACAAATTTGTTTTCGGTCTTAAAATTTGTATAATTTTCAATGCCGAATTGTTTGATTGTTTTTGTCGAACCAACCGATTCCACCAACTGGCTTTGTAATTCGGCAGAAGTTTCCATGATTTTCCGTTCCTGCTTTTTATTCAACATGTCTGTAATATAATATAAAACAGCATACAATGGAATCACAATTAACATCAGCAGCGAAAGTTCCCAACTATATACAAACATCAGTGCAAAAGAAAAAATAACAATAAACACATTTACTATCAATGAAATGGATACATCGTTGATAAAAGCCCTGATTTTAACGGCATCGCCAATTCGGGACAGAATTTCTCCTACCCGCATGGTGTCAAAAAACTGTTGAGGCAGCCGCAATAAGTGTTTGTAATAACCCAATACAAGCCGGGTATCAATCTGCTGACCGGTTTTCATCATGAAGATACTTTGAAAAATTCCGGTAAAAGTTTGCAGCAACAGAATCAAAAGCATGCCCACGCTTAGCAGATTTAACAAATTGGTATTTCCTTCCGGTAAAACTTTATCTGTCAGTTTCTGAATATAGATAGAAGTGGATAAACCCAATACTGTGTATATGATAGCGCCGAACAGGCATTGGAAAAGAACGCTTTTATGCGGTTGAAGCAAATAAAGGAAACGTTTCAGATTGGATATTTTCCGGTTTCCCTCCTGAAAATCTTCTCCCGGCATAATCAGTATCAAATAACCTGTCCACGTTTCGCAAAATTTGTCTATAGATACTTTGTGCATTAGCCCGTCGCCCGGATCCATGTATTCTATCGTATCTTTCTTCACTTTATAAATGACAAGGAAATGGCTTAACATTCCTTTTATAATCACGTGGGCAATTGTAGGAACAGGAATTTTGCTCAACGAATCTCGGTTTCCTTTCACGCCTTTGGCTACAAATCCCAATTTTTCGGCGGCGGTTACCATGCCCAATACATTGGTTCCTTTTTTATCCGTACTCGCTATTTGCCGGATGTAGGCGATGGAAAGTTGCAGGTTGAAAAATGAAGCCACCGAAGCAAGGCATGTAGCCCCGCAATCGGTTATATCCCGCTGTTTGATTTTTACACTCATTGTTTGATAATCTTGGGGTTCATCCAATCGTCCACCTTATCGAACATCAGTTGCCAGAGACTTCTACGGGTCAGTTGGAAACGACCGGTCAGGGTCATTCCTTTTTGAATACAACCCAGATAGCTGTTTTTCAGTTGCAGACAGTTGGTATTTAGTTTACACCTTACCCTGAACATCGGTCGGTCGGATACGGTTACTATATCTTTTAAAACGCCGGTTACCTTTCCTTCAATCAATCCCCATTCCCGATAATCGAAAGCGTCGAATTGGAATACCACATCCTGACCCTCATGGATAAGTCCTATATCGGAAGGAGATATATAACATTCCGCCAACAAGGAATCGGAAGCGGAAATATAGGCGATTGCCTGATTGGGGCCAATAAAATTTCCGGCCTGAAATCCGGAAACCTGCACCAAGGCGCCTGATACCGGAGCCATTATGATATAATTTCTTTTTTCTTTTTCTAACTGCCGGATATTGGAAAGCAGGGTCTGATTTTCTATTTCTAAATTGGTTTGCTCGCTTTGCCATGTTGCATGAAATTCTTCTTTCATATTTACTAAAAGGCTCTCGGCTTTGTCTAAATTATTTTTTAAAGTCAGATAATCAAATTCCGAAACAATTGCCTTCTGATAAAGCAATTGAGTGGTCTCGTAATCTTTTTTCAAGAAATCAATCTGGATTCTCTGGTCATTTATTTTGGATAAGTAACGGTTGTATTCTGCTATGTATTTTGAACTTTGGGGTTTACTCACTCCTTTTAGTAAACGGTCAATATCTTCAATAAACCGGTCGTTTTGTTCCTTTTTCTCCAAGTTCAACCGGATTTGTTCATCTAATCGTTCCGTATTAAAGATAATCAAGGTATCTCCTTCCACAACAGTTTTATTTTCATGAAGCCGATAGGCGGTCACTTCTCCATAAACGGACGATTGCAAAACGGTATTTTCCATCGGTGTCCGGATTACGCCCCTGCTTTGGGCGCTGATATCCACCTTGATAAAAGGCAACGACGCCATGGAGAAAGCAATCGAAAGCAAAATAGCCGAATAGATGATTTTACTTTTAGTCCGGAGTTGGGAATAGTAATTCTCTGCGGAATATTCAATGATTTCGGGTGGAAATATTTGGGGCATAATGACTTATTGCGTATATTTCTCCCAAAAACGGTCGATAGTTGTTACAGGTAATTTAAATAATTGTTTAGAATTACCATCTAACTTTTTAGCGTTTTTTGAATCTGTTATTTTCCATTCCGGCATTGCTTGGATGGTATTCTCCAATTCAATCAATTCTTCTTTTTTTCTGTTTTTGAATGAAAAAATAAATTTAGAATCAACCTTATCGAAGTAATAGGCATCTCCTGTTTTTTTAACAGATAGATAAGCCGTTTTAGCTATCAATTTGCCGCTAAAAAATAATATTTTGAGGTATTTCGTACTATCATTTACCGATTCCGGTATCGTTGTTTTGTAAATCAATAAAACCGTATCCGCTTTATTGATAACAATATCCGTAGAACTTGACGGCCTTCCTTTTGACTTTTTAGAAAAGCAACTAATAAAAATTAGAGAATCATTATCACTTTCTTTTTTTATTATTGTATTATTTTTATACTTATCAAGCTGTGTTATTGAATATGGAAAGTATTCTATATTAATTAACTCCAGAATTTTTGTTTCTTTGGAATTATTCAAAAGATGATTTAAATGGATTAACCATAAATCAAGAAACTTTTTTTCTTTTAGTGGATTTTTTTTTGCGGCAGATGAAAATAAGGCATAACTTTCTTTTCTTTCCATCGTATTTTTTTCTATCATATTTCCATGCCATAAATAGGCCATATTTTGAACATATTGGACTTTTAAATTGGAGATAGCTTTCTGTAAAATCTTATCTGCCTCTTCATTTACAATCGTCACGCCATCTAATAGGTATTCTATTGGATTCATCGTTATAATGATATTGTTTATATTCTTGTATATAAAAGTCTCGGATTTGTATCCAATCCGATATAAATCTATTGTGTCGGATAAAGTTGCAACAATAGAAAAAAGGCCGTTTTCGTCAGAGAGAATAGAGTTTTCCGGTCGTGTCCGATTTCGAATATACACACTTTCAATGGGTTCCTTCGTTTCGGAATCAATTACCTTGCCGGAAACCCTATTTTGCGAAAAACTTTCGAAAGTAATCGCCAACATAAAAAGAAAAAACAAATACCTTTTCATACTATTCATGGTTTTATATACTGTTTCCAAAATCCGTGAGAATTAGGAAAATCGCTTTCAAATAAAATGTAGTCGTAAGGCTTTATTTTCTTTTTTGTATTTATTTGATTAACAGGATTTTTATCTAAGACAAATGCAACAGATTTAAAAGATTCGTCGTAGGAAGAATCAACATCTGATATTACTCGAAAGTTTCCCAAATGCTGAATTTCTTTGATGTAATACAAATCGGAAGTTTTATCTTGTGAAAATTTTATGTTACTAAATTGATTCGTTATTTGCCATTTTGTGTCTTTATTGACTTTGATAAGTGTCAATTCAGCCGAATTAGAATAAGATTGTTTCGTGACTTCTATCAACACAGTATCTTGTTTGTTTATGGTATATATATAGTGTCTGTAGTTCTTTTTATCCGGATGCTTGGGAGATGCTTTTATCACTAATTGTTCTTCTTCATTTTCATAAAGTTCACAAATAAAATTATCTAATATTGATCTTACCGAAAATTCTTGTGGAAAAAATTCTGCATAAATGGGTTTTTTATTTATGTAAAAACTACTTTCATTTACTGTTTTTATCTTGTCTAATTGATATAAAAAGAAATCCCAATGAATACTTTTTTTCCAACTTGTTTTTGTTCGTTTTGCTTCCACTAAAGCAAAGGCCTCTCTTTCGCCCCCAATACTCGTTGTTTCTTCTATATGAAATAAATAAGAATTAATTTCTTTCTTTTGAAGATTAAGCGCCAAATTTTTAAGCGCCTTATTTATCAAATTTTCTGCACGAATTGGAGAAATAACCACTTCACTTAACTCAACGACATTCCTAATCAAATAAACATTTGGATTATGAAGCAATATATCGGATACGGTTACCAAAAAATCATAAGCCAATTGCTTGAAATAAACCGGCTCTGATGAATGAACATTCAAAATATAACGCCCTTCTTCATCCGTCATTGCTATTCTATTTCTGTCTTGTGTATAAACCACTACACCAGAGATTGGCTCTTTTGTTTCTTTATCAAAAACTTGTCCTGAAATTCTTGTTTGAGAAAAAAGAAATAAAGGACAAAATAAAAATAAAAATAAAAATTTCGCTTTCATTAAAAAATTACTTCAAAAAAAGAGGCTGTTTAAAATTTATTTTTCAACAGCCTCTTCAAAATTAGAAATTAAGAATGCACTCCTGTCCTTCCATTTTTAAGGCCATGTTCATTCATAAACGCCCAAACATCTTGCGCAGCCTGTCCAAGCCACTCGCAAGCATCTTCAATAGCATTTCCTGCGGTGTCTAGTGCATTTGAAATCCAATTTCCAATATCGTTAAAGATATTACCTCCATCAGTTTCCAACATTTCTTGGCGTGTCATTTCCGCTACGCCATAAGCGTTTAAATCAAAAGTTTTCATAAAAAATAAAATTTTAAAATTAAAAATTAATCAATTTGTTACCGATAACATTTTGAAATACAAACACTGTAATTACAATGCAAAGGTAAATGTATTCCGTGCAACTTCCTTGCACGGAACGATTTTTTTTTGTTTTTACAATAATTTAATTAAAAAGAGCCTGAATTCAGGCTCTTTTTAATTAAATTAAGAGTATTTGCTCACACCGTAAGGGCTAAAATGGATTGATAATATCTATTTTAAATTACGGGTTCTGGTCAATTTACCGCATCTTCTATTTCCTCTTGATGTTCGGAAATCCATTCAAGTGCCTTATAATAATAATATACAGCATAAGCAGCGACAGTTTCCGCAGCCCCTTTTATCCAATTCCAAGCATCTCCGAAGATATTACCCCCATCAGTTTCCAACATTTCTTGGCGTGTCATTTCCGCTACGCCATAAGCACATAAATCAAAAGTTTTCATAAAAAAAATAAAATTTTAAAATTAAAAATTAATCAATTTGTTACCGATAACATTTTGAAATACAAATACTGTAATTACGTTGCAAAGATAAATGTATTCCGTGCAACTTCCTTGCACGGAACGATTTTTTATATTTTTCTTTGCAAAATATTTTGTTAATAAATATTTTAGGAGAATCTATTTAACCGGATTCTCCCAAAATCGGTCGGTAGTAGTCGCAGGCAATTTAAATAATTGATTAGAAAAACCATTTAGTTTTTTACTATTTTTTGAATCTGTTATTTTCCATTCCGGCATTGCTTGGATGGAATTTTCCGATTCAATCAATTCTTCTTTGTTTCTGCTTTTAAATGATTGAATAAACTTAGAATCAGCCTTGTCGAAATAATAGGTATTCCCTGTTTTTTTCACAGATAGATAAAGCGTTTTTGCTATCAATTTGTATCTAATGAATAATTTCTTGCGATATTCTATACTATCACTTGCTGATTCCGGTATCGTTGTTTTGTAAATCAATAAAACCGTATCCGCTTTATTGATAACAATATCCGTAGAACTTGACGGCCTTCCTTTTGACTTTTTAGAAAAGCAGCTAATAAAAATTAGAGAATCATTATCACTTTCTTTTTTTATTATTGTATATTTTTTATAACGGCTAAATAGTGTTATTGAATTTGGAAAATATTCGGTACCATACGAATTGAATTTTAGAATATTTGATTCTTTTACATTTTTCAAAAGATGATTTAATTGGATTAACTTCAAGTCAAGGAATTTTTTTTCTTTTAGTGGATTCTTTTTAGCAGCAGATGAAAACAAAGCATAACTTTCTTTCCTTTCCATCGTGTTTTTTTCTGTCATATTTCCATGCCATAAATAGGTCATATTTTGAATATACTTGACTTTTAAATTGGAGATAGCTTTCTGTAGAATCTTATCTGCTTCTTCATTCACGATCGTCACGCCGTCTAATAGATATTCAATCGGATTCATTTTTACATTGATACTGTTCAAATCCTTGTATATAAAAAATTCGGATTGGTATCCAATCCGATGTAAATCAATTGTATCGGATAAAGTTGCTACAATGGAAAAAAGACCTTTTTCATCGGATAATGTATAACTTCCTAAATGATTCCGATTTTGAATATACACACTTTCAATGGGTTCTTTCGTTTCCGAATCAATTATTTTTCCGGAAATCCTTGTTTGAGAAACTCCGGTTAAATTCATCATCAAAAAGAGAATAAAAAAAATCCATTTTTCCATAAATTTTTGCATTTTAATGAAATTTTTGAAATACAAACGCTGTAATTTTGTGGACAAAGATACATTTGTTCCGGGTAATTTCTTTGCACGGAACAATTTTTATATATTTTTATGAAAAAATATACTATTTCTTTTGTCCGGACGAAATAACCAGTTGATTTTTCTCTACTATAAAATCATTGGCATAGTAAAAAGTATGCCGGGTGCGACTGTATTTAATGATCGCACCATAATCCGTTAATACTTCCCGAATATTATAAAGTTGTCTTCTACTTAAATGAAATTGTTGCGCAAATTCATCCGGAGTTCCTGTGTTTTCCTGCTGTATCAATTTGTGAATATCATACAGGCGGTTTATCACATCAAAAGGGTTCATAAATCTGTAAATTAGGGCTTTCTAGTCCCAAGAAAACCATTAAAATAACAAAGCGTGGGACTATAACTTTATTCGCTTTCGAGGTCTTAGACTACCATGTAACACAAATAAATAGCCCACGCCGATAAACAGCGTGAGCGTTCATTTTTATTTTTGTGTTACCTTTGAAAGTGTCTAAGTTTCGAAAGCTAAAATAAGCAAAACGCTTTTTTTAATATGTCAATTATTTACTAATTTCTGTTTTTATATAATTTTGTTTTATTATTTCTATATCCTCTAATGAATATTTTCATCGACAAAAATACAATTTACTATTTGATATACCAAAAAAAGTTATTGTTTTTTTCAATAGATCAGTTACACAAAACTTATTTGGTCTGTTTCTCTAAAAAAACAAGATGGCATTTGTTTTTCCCACATCTGGAAATATCGTCCCTTAGCAGAATATAATTCTTGATGCGAACCTTGTTCCATCACTTTGCCGTTTTCAAGCACAGTAATTTTATCCGCATCAATAACCGTACTATATACAAACATCAGTGCAAAAGAAAAAATAACAGTAAAAACATTCACTATCAATGAAATGGATACATCGTATTCTATCGTATCTTTCTTCACTTTATAAATGACAAGGAAGTGGCTTAACATTCCTTTTGGAATACCACATACTGACCCTCATGGATAAGTCCTATATCGGAAGGAGATATATAACATTCCGCCAACAAGGAATCGGAAGCGGAAATATAGGCGATTGCCTGATTGGGGCCAATAAAATTTCCAGCCTGAAATCCGGATTACGCCCCTGCTTTGGGCGCTGATATCCACCTTGATAAAAGGCAACGACGCCATGGAGAAAGCAATCGAAAACAGGATAGCCGAATAGATGATTTTACTTTTAGTCCGGAGTTGGGAATAGTAATTCTCTGCGGAATATTCAATGATTTCGGGTGGAAATATTTGGGGCATTATTCAATTTGAGAAAATTTGAGAATTATACATCTATTAAAGTCAATAAAAATGTAACTCCAAATAATAACCCATTATAACAAGCGTGAATTAATGTTGTAAACAATAAAGGATGTTG
>BNXY01000019.1 GCA_025999935.1 Bacteroidia bacterium
TTCTATAGGCTGCCATGATTCTATTTCATGATTGACAGGCCTTAGTATGTTCATGTATATTTCTTTTTTGGTTGAATAGTCGCCATTGTAAACAGTATATCCCAAAAAGGCTTTTTCTTGCTTGTCGTACATAAAATAAGTGCTCGGGAATCCTTGTTTTGTATTAAAGTTATATTCATTTTTTATGGTTTCCATAAAAATATAACGGTCGGAAAGCAACCTCAATACAAGAAAAACTCCCGGATCCATGGATTGGATGGGTGGAGTTCTTACGAGAAACGGATGCAAACTGTAATCCGGCAAAAAGGTATAAACTGTATCGGAAGAATGTTCTAACAGCATCCAATTGCCTTTAAAAGAGATTATTGCACGATATGAACCGGGATTCGCAGTATAAAACATTCCCCCATCGCTCATCTTTTGATGTAAAAACGTCTTTTCTTTGAATGGAATTTTAATTTCTTTGGTAATACTCCCATCCTGTTTGGATATGAGAACAAATGCTATTTCTTCATTGTATTTATCATAGCAAATTAGATTTTTTCTATCATAATTGAATATATCGGTATAAAATAAAGATCCGGCGCCTTCCTTGTGTTTAAGACTTCTTTTAAAATTCCCATATAAGTCATACACTTGAATTTTTTTTGTAGAATTGCTGTTGACAAACATTTCACTGTTGCCTTCATCCAAAACAATCCCTGAAATAGAAGCATATTCTTCGCCGCCTTGACCTTTATGGTTTATCTTCCGTAAGGCTTTCCCTGTTCTGTCATAAACAAAAATATCCCCGTCGTTGACTCGGTTTTTTACTAATATGAATTTCTTGCCTATATCCATTACAACGCCTTGATTAACGAAATCATCATTCGTTTCCAACGGAATATACTCCACATCCATAAAATCCTGAAGAATCAATTCCTTTTTTTGTGAATAACGTTTCGTAACATCAACTTTGATCAAATCATTGTTAACTGTTTGTCTTTGTCCTCTGCTTTCGGTCGTTACTGCTAACAACAGAATGATTGCTAAGAATAAATTTGCTCTTTTCATTTGTACATCATTCAATTATTTGGTTTCTTGTGCTTTATCAACATAATTACCGGATTATCTTCCTCGTCCAATTTTGCGGCAATTTCTTTCAACTTGCCTTTCAGTTCCCCTTTTTTGTAAGATTCAACAAGTTGGTAAGCTTCTAATGGCTGACATGATTCAATTTCTTGATTCACAGGTCTTAACTTGTTCATGTATATTTCTTTTTTGATTGAATAGTCGCCATTGTAAACAGTATATCCAAAAAATGCCTTTTCCTGCTTGTCGTACATTAAAAAAGTTTTCGGATATCCTTTGTTTGTATCAAAGTCAAATACATTTTTTATGGTTTCCATGAAATAATAACGGTCGGAAATCAACTTCAAAAGCAAAAAAACTTCCGGATTCATGGATTGGACAGACGGAGTTCTTACGATAAACGGACGCAAACTGTAATTTGGCAAAAATGAGTACACTGTATCAGACGAAAGTTCTAAAAGCATCCAATTGCCTTTGAAAGGGATTATGGTACGATAAGGATCCGGAGTCACAGTATTAAAAATTTCTCCAACCTTAATAGAATGCGCTAAAGACTTCTTATTATTAAACGGGATTTTGATTTTTTGGGTAATACTACCATCCTGTTTAGACAGGAGAACAAATGCTATTTCTTCATTGAATTGATCATAGCAAATCAGATGATTTCTATCATAATTGAATATACCTGAAAACCACGACTCTCCGTGTTTAAGATTTCTTTTAAATTTTCCGTATAAGTCATATACTAAGATTTTTTTCCCGGGAGTGTCGTTGACAAACATTTCTCCATTATCTTCATCCAAGGTAATTTCATGTGGTAATGTATATTCTTCGGGACCTTGCCCCCTGCGGTTTATTTTTCTTAAGGCTTTCCCTGTTATTCTGTCATAAACAAAAATATCCCCATCCTGAGTTTTGTTTTTTACTAATATAATTTTCTTACCTATATCCAGCACAACACCTTGATTAAGAAAATTATCATTCGTTTCCAGCGGAATATATTCCACATCCATAAAATCCTGAAGAATCAATGTTTTTTTTGAGGAATATTTTTTCGTAACATCAACTTTGATGATGTCATTGTTAACCGCTTGTCTTTGTCCTCTGCTTTCGGTTATCACTGTTAACAATAAAATAATTGCTAAGAATAAATTTGCTCTTTTCATTTGTACATTATTCAATTATTTGGTTTCTTGTGCTTTATCAACATAATTACCGGATTTGAATCTTCATCCAATTTCGCAGCAATATCTTTCAACTTGCCTTTCAGTTCCCCATTCCTGTAAGATTCAACCAATTGGTAGGATTGTAAAGGATACCATGATTCGATTTCGTGATTTACAGATCTTGTTACGCTTATATGGAATTCTTTGGGGGTCGAATAGTCGCCATTGTAAACAGTATATCCAAAAAATGCCTTTTCTTGCCTGTCGTACATAAAATAAGTACTCGGAAAACCTTCTCTTGTATTCCAATCATATACATTTTTTACAGTTTCCATAAAATAATAACGATCGGAAAAAAAACTCAACATAAGAAAAACTCCCGGATCCATGGATTGGATAGACGGCGTTCTTACGATAAACGGACGCAAACTGTAATCAGGCAAGAATGTGTACACCGTATCGGAAGAATGTTCTAATAGCATCCAATTGCCTTTGAAAGGGATTATTGTACGATGAGGACCTGGACTCACAGTAGTATTACTTGAATTTTGCTGTAATATCTTCTTCTCTTTAAATGGAATTTTAATTTCTGTAATACTCCCATCCTGTTTGGATATGAGAACAAATGGGATATCTTTACTATATCTTTTATAGCAAATCAGATGATCGTTGTCATAATTGAATATATCGGTATAAAATTCGGATCCGCCATTTTCCTTGTGTTGAAAACTCCTTTTAAACTTTCCATATAAGTCATATACAACGATTTTTTTAAAGTCGGTAACAAAGATTTCTCCGTTATCCTCATCCAAGGTAATATTTAAAATATTTATATATTCTTCGCCGCTTCCCCCTCTACGGTTTATCTTTCTCAAGGCTTTACCGTTTCTGTCATAAACAAAAATATCCCCATCACGATTATAGTTTTTTACTAATATAATGTCCTTGCCTATATCCTGCACAAAACCTTGATTAACATATTCGTCAGTAGTTTCCAACGGAATATATTCCACATCCATAAAGTCCTGAAGAATCAATTCCTTTTTTGGGGAATAATTTTTCGTAACATCAACTGTGATGATATCATCAATTAATTGTTTGTTTCCGCCTCCGCATCCTGCCATTACAAACAGGATAATTGCTAAGATAGAATTTATTTTTTTCATTAATCATTATTTTTTGTGTTTTATCAACATAATCACCGGATTATCTTCCTCGTCCAATTTTGCGGCAATTTCTTTCAACTTGCCTTTCAGTTCCCCATTCTTGTAAGATTCAACAAGTTGGTGGGCTTCTAAAGGATACCATGATTCTATTTCGTGATTCACAGGTCTTGTTATGCTCATATAGATTTCTTTTTTGGTCGTATAGTCGCCATTGTACACAGCATAGTTGAACATAGCTCTTTCCTGCTTATCATACATCATAAAAGTTTTTGGAAATCCTCTATTTTTATTAAAGTCATACACATTTTTTATGGTTTCCATGAAATAATAACGGTCGGAAAATAACCTCAAAATAAGATGAACTTCCGGGTTCATGGACTGTATAGACGGAGTTCTAACGAGAAACGGACACAAACTGTAATCCGGTAAAAATGTATATACTGTATCAGACGAAAGTTCTAAAAGTATCCAATCGCCCTTGAAAGGAATTATTGAATGATGAGCGTCGGGAGGACCCACAGCAGTAGTAGCACTTCCTTTAGTTGAAAATTGCATTAATAACTTCTTCTTCTTAAATGGAATTTTAATTTCTTTGATAATACTCCCATCCTGTTTGGATATGAGAACAAATGCTATTTCTTCATTGTGTTTATCATAGCAAATCAGATTATCTTTGTCATAATTGAATATATCAAAATACCCCGTCGTTTTAGTGTCTTTCTTGTGATTAAAACTTCTTTTAAATTTTCCGTATAAGTCATATACAACGGTTTTTCTTGAGCCGCTGACAAACATTTCATTGTTGTCTTCATCCAAGGTAATCCCTAAAATATTGGGGTATTCTTCGGGACCTTGCCCCTTACGGTTTATCTTTCGTATGGCTTTTCCGGTTCTGTCATAAATAAAAATATCCCCATCTCTATTTTTATTTATTACTACTATAAATTTCTTGCCAATATCCTGCACTAAGCCTTGATTAACAAATTCATCATTCGTTTCCAACGGAATATACTCCACATCCATAAAATCCTGAAGAATCAGTTCTTTTTTTTGAGAATAACTTTTCGTAACATCAACTTTGATAAAATCATTGTTAACTGATTGTCTTTGTCCTCTGCTTTCTGCTGTCACTGTTAACGACAGAATGATTACTAAAATTGAAATTAAATTTGCTCTTTTCATTCGTACATCATTTCAGTTACTTGCTTACATGACAAAGATTAGGGCGCCCGATGGCTATTTCATAGTTGGATGGAGGCGGACAAAGCCATTGGTACACACAATCATTGCATGGAGCCTGATTGCGGATACGAAACCATGATTTACCAGCTTCCACTTCTTTGTGTACAATTTCATAAATACCGTCTGTAAAGATATTCCCCAATGCCGGATGGTTTAGATTGGCATAAGCATCGCCATTGGGCATAATGTTGATTTTTCCAAAGTCATATATATTCATTGCCTGGCGAGTAAAAAAATCTTTTATAGTCATGGATGTGGATAAAATATCTTCTTTTGTGAGGAAAACATTTTCTTCAAAGAAGCGGATATTGTCTCCTGTATATATGGGGTTTAATCGGTATTTTTCAATCTGATACTGTTCGACAAGTTGCTCTACCTGTTGGCTGTCTTCATCGGATGATACATCAAAAACATATTCAACCGGCAAAGTCTGATTGAGTAATACCTGTCTCGAAATGTTCCATTGCTGCATATCAATCGGGAAATGAACCGATATCCGGTATGAAAAATTATTCTCATACGTCGGTTGCAGAGCAATCACATTTTTATAGGAACACAATATATTTTTCGGGGATGAATGTTGATCAAAATAAGAAAGTAATTCACTATAATAAGTAACCTTGCCAATATTTCCAATAATGTTAAATGTAGGACTTCCCTGAATGGATAGCAAGAAAGGAATCAGTTTTGTTATGTTAGTTGTGTCATCCACATGGATAGATATTTCAGATAGCTTTTCCAAAACATTTTTAAGCAGAGAAAAATTATGTCTTTTGTATATTTCATGCTTATCAGAGAAATTAAAATAAGGCAACAATTGAACAGGTTTACCCTTTGATAAAGCAATGTCAATCACATCACCCATAAATTTTTCACGAAGTTCGCAGATAAAACTGTTGATGTCTTTTTGTTTATAACGCTCATTTGTTAATAAAACAACGCCACAATTCTCTTCTTGAAGCGTTTCTAGCAACAGTTTAATTACTTCATCCTTATCTGATTCAATAGTTACTCCATCAAGGGTATTATACAATAAAATTTTTTTTTTTGTTATACCAACAAATACGTATGGTTCAATGGTAAACCAATAATCAATAGCAGTTTTCATGAGTGTCATTCGAGTATTACATTTTCTAATATTTCAGAAAAATCATTCGGATATTTTTCAAGGAAAGAAAAAATACGATGCAATTTGTTTTTAAAAGTCTTTTGATCCTTAAATTGATTACAAACAAATTCTTCCGTGTTTACATTATCTATCTGAAACAGACATGCTTCGCAAAACTTGTAAGAATAACAATATTGGCAAACTTTTTTTAAATGTTCAAAATAGGAATTATATTGTCGCGTAATTTTCGGAATATCAATCTCTACTTCTTTATTCACTTTACCCATGGAATATTTATAGTTAATTTTTTCACATGGCAACAGTTTATTACGATTCGTTAAAAATATTTTTTTGGAAAAAGGGGTACAGGTACCAGTTGGCAAATATTTTTCCTCAATATACAACAAAGCGTTTATATTGGATATATAATAATTGATAGATACATTTTTCAAAAAGTTAACTAAATCTGTATATGACAATGATTTATCATGTGTTATACGTGTTAAATCGGATTCTTCCTTTTGGTATTCAGCTTCACTTTTTATCTTGCTATGAAACATTTTTCCGAGCATATCTTTATGAGCCGAATTTATATCTCTCATGTTTAATTCTGATATTCTTGGAATTTTATGGTACCGTGTATAAATAAATTCGTAAATCTCTTTTACTGAATTTCTATTGTGCAAAACGGCATTAAAATTTACATAAAAAGAAAAATATTCGGGATAATCCCTTTGGATAACATCCAAATTTTCTATTACTTTTTGAAAAGAGTTTTTATTATTTTTACTGAAAACCCGATAACTATGGTTTGCTTCGTTACCGTCTAAACTAACCAACAAACGAAATTTATTCGCAGCTAAAAAACTAATGTATTTAAGTATCAACGTAGTGTTGGTTGTCATGGAAAACTCAAGTTCCAACTCTTTTTCAGCGTTTAATTGATTGGCAACGTCTACTATCCGTTTGATAAAATTTATATTCAAAAGCGCTTCGCCTCCATAAAAACTGACAAACAATTTACTGTTTCTATTTTTAGGTTTAAGACCAAAAATATATTTCAGTAATTTTATGGCATAAGGAGTATTTATTTTTTTATTAATCTTATCAGAAATATCATATAATTCTCCTAACGAGCAATACGTACAATTTAGATTACACGAATCCGTTGCTTCAAATACTATCTGTTTGACATTAATAATATTATCTCTTACCACTGATTCTTCTAAGGTTCTAAAATCGGCAATTTTTGGCTTTGCAAAGAAACCATGATCCTTCAAATACACATACTTTCTCAAATAATATGGATTAACATCAATCAATTGTTCATAAACTTTCTCAAATTCCGGATGTACCAATGTTGATAGCCTGCGTTGATCATCATATAGATATAAATTATTATTTTCAGATGTATGAATAATTGATTGTATCATAATTGTCTGTTATTGAAATTACCCCATGTATAAAATTAATATATAAAGGTTTAAACATTTGTCAGTCAATTGTTCGTTGACTTGACTGTAGTATTAATAAGCGTATGCCGCGTTCCCGTTTGCATTGTCATAACTAATTGATACAACATAGCCAGTAAATTCATTGACATAACAGGCACACGTACAAAAATCTTCGCAACTACAACCTCCTTTTAAAGCATTCATTTTACGTTGATCTAACTCATTTTTGCTGAATTGATTCAATTTGATGTTTCCTATTTTTCTCATTGTTTTAAAATTTATAAAGATTAATAATGTTGCAAAGATAATGCCTTATAAAATACCTTGCAATAGGGCATTTGCCCCAATTTTTATTTTTGCATTATTTTTCATAGCTATGTAAATATCATCCGATGGTTTGTTGCATATATAATAGCTTCATACACAGAGTGAACGTTTAATTTTGGATATAGTATCGTTTCAAAATTCCGGATGGTCTTTTCGGTTATATGCAGGATATCGGCTATTTCTTTATTACTTTTTCCTTGCCGGGCTAATTTCAGAATCTCTTTTTCCCTGTTTGTAAGTTCAATTATTTTTTTTTCTTGCCACTGACACTTCGCAAAGGAATAAGAACTGTACTTTTTATTGTTTTCACTGTAAATTTCCAGATTTCCGGATTTGTGTATCACAGAATCGGATAAATGACAAACGGCCATCCTTGCACAACCATTTAAAAAGAAAGGAATCATTTTATGATAAACCATCAATGACAATCCACGATGCAGGAATCTGATATTAAATGCAAAGTAATCAATCTCCTGCGGGTTGTCGCCGGGATTGGATAGATAGTGTAGAATAGCGCAATGAATATCAATGAATAACTGCAAATCATCCGGGTGTACAATCTTCGAGAAAAAATCGTAACCCATCTTCAAAGCATCATCGAAAGAATATCCTGATAAAAAGAGATCTTGTTCGGAAACGAAATGAAAACACCGTTTGTGGAAATCAAGCACATAAAAACTTCCGCTCATTACTGTTGAAAATAGTTTTAAATACGGCGATTCCAATTCGGATATTTTTTCATCTTCATTTTGTGGAAAGATGGATGGAATATCCTTAAAAAACAGAGACGTTATGGATTCCTCTTGCGCGTAGGGACGTTTTTTATTTAAATCGTTCATAATTAATATTTTATTTTATTTATTAGTAATTAATCCTATTGTAATTATTTCCTCTAACGGTCGATTTGCGGCACCCACGAACCGAAAAAATAATGTATTGCAAATGCTTTTTCTACTTTTTCGACAATATCATCCGGCGCCCATTTGTTTTGTACCAATTTAATCTCTTCAAGGGTTAAAGGAGCAACTAAATCAGCAGACAGCAATGTAACTTCACGTTTCTTTTTATATTGTTCATACACTCGGGTTACCATAAACGGCCCCGTTGATTTCATTACCCGGTCGGCATCGTCCCGATAAGCGCCTTGATAATCTTTCATTTCCTGAATAATGGATTTAAAATAATTATGACCGGGGGTGGAAGCCATCAAAGCATTGCCTATAATCAGCGGTTGGGAGTGAATGACACTATTAACAGTCGGTTCCATTCCCATACAGCAAGTGTGTCCGACCAACAAAAGGTCTAAGGATTGCAAACATTCATAGTCCAAGTCAACGTACAATCCTCCGTAATAATAAAGGATCAGGTAACGGATGGCATCCCATCGTTGGACATTGAACGAAAAATTTCGGTAGTATGGAATAAAATCGGGAAACTTGGATACTAAAAATTCATCAATCGCAGGCTTGTTCCAAAACCGGTATTCCCAATCGGGATGAAATTGTTTCCAGGTTTCTGCCAATTGAAGCAAAGTTTCGGACGGGCCTTCCGGATCTTCAAAAATCTGGTGGATAATGCGGGGTATCTTCATCCGTCCACCCTTTGGAGTGGATAGAAGCGCCAATTGATTTTTCATATAGGAATAGCCGTCCGGACGGTTTACGGTAATGCCGGGAACGGAAAATTGGATTTCCTGTGATTTCCAATCAGAAACAACATCCCCGATTACAAATGGCGGATGAATAATTTCTTCTTCGGAGAAAGATAGTTCATTGATCTTGTAATTGTTTTCATAAACGGTTTTATAATGATTGACAGTTAAATTTTTGCTTGGGACAATCGATAGACGGTTGTTGATTAATTGTGAATACAGGTATTTCAATTGCCAAAATCCTGATTTTTTATTCCGGTAGAGCCATTTGAAGTGATTTTCCCATTGGGTTTTAAATGGTCTGTAACTCGCAGTTTTCTCCAAAATATTTAATTTTTTAAATAAGGGAAATGTCTGGAAATTCAGGTCAATATCTTTCCAAGCACGTCGCCAACCGGCCCAATTTCCTGTATTGAAAAGGAATGAAAAGTAGTAGGAATAGCTGTCGCCTCCATGGTTTGTATTGTAGTTTTTACCTGCAATATGACCGATACGCTCGTCATCCCTGTATTTTTCGAGCATGGAGGAACAGAAACCGAAAAAACTGTCGGAAGGAATAATAAGGCTTTCCAAAATAATTCCTTCCGGTTCATTCTTAAAAAACCAATCAATGGCCTGAAAAACCATTTTGTCATAATCCTTGCACTTTTTAATCAATCGTGTTTTTAACCGGACCTTCCAATCAATTCCGGCAAGGATGCTTTTCTGTACAAATTGCTCTGTTTCCGATTCAGACAAAGCGCCTGCAATATACAGTCTTTTTGGCGCCGCATTTCTGATTTTGTCAAATATGTTATTACAAGCGAGGTTGTCGTCTGAAATAACGAAAAGTATAGGAATATTCGGATTGTAAATCATATTTATTGTTTTATAATTCTATACGGCGTTTCTTTACTCAAATCGGGGAATATAAATCCTTTACCGGAATTGTCCATCATCTCGAATAAATACATTAAATCGTATCGCGAATCTATTTTTTCGGACGGAATGTTAACTTCGAATACGTCTTTTTCGGCAGTTGGCGCCATCGGTATCATCTCAAAATCCTTGTATTGATTCATGGCGCGATATTGCAAACGCACCCATTTCAAGCCGTTAACCGCTTGGATTTTTACCCGGATCGTAATCGGTTGTCCGGTTTTTACAAGCGATACCGGATATTCTTCAAGGGTAAAATACCGGCTATTGGAAGCGTCTGTCGCCAATTGATAGCGTGGAGATTTAACAATTTTTCCGGCAGGTTGAAAATTTGCTTGCCGTTCTTTCAGTTTCTCCAAACCACGATGCAAAAGACGCAGTTCGTCGCGCCAATGACCGGACAATTCTTTTTTTCCGATAAGGATGTTATCGGCGTAGTGATCTCCGGCGGCATCAACCAATTGTTGCCAAGCCTCAATCGCGCTTTGTTCGCAAGCGATAGCTTCGTTCAACGCCGAAATATCCTGTGTGCGCAGAAACAGGCAATAATTAACAGCGGCAGGAACACGGCGGGCGTGATACATAGCCAGATACGCCAACATTCTCAAATCGGTAACGGTCGAAATTAATTCTTTGTTCCCGGAATTTCCGGCGATTTTTTCCGCCTGAAGCGCTTTTTGTAAAACGGAATTTGCCGTTTGTTCCAACCACAAAGCCGTAGTCGAAGGTCTGATTTTAGCTGTTTCCAACTCACCCAAAACTACTCGCGCTTCTTCGTCGAATGAAGCAAACTGCTGAATATCGCTGCCTTCTGCTTTGGCGTACAACATCAAGTCACCCAAACGCTGTTTTTCTACCCACGCGCTGGTAGTCGGGAAAAAGTTGTACGGATAACAAGCTGCCACGATGCGCGGCAATATCCGGCTGGCTTCGTTCAAAGCCGGTTTCACAATTGGTCCTGCATTACCGAATCGTTTTTCAAATTCTTTATCCGACACATCTTCGGGCGTTTGCGGGTCGTATCCCAAAAGTCCGAAGGTCTGAAAAAAATACCAATAACGCTCAAACTCATAGCGGTAATATTGATATTTTTCCGGCAAAAGTTGGAACGGCTCAACATCGTGCCATTGCGATTCCATTTTGGTCGCCAGAGGTTCATAAACAGCATACGCCTCGCTGTTGTACAAACGGCTGCTTCCGGCAAAACGGCGCACATATTCGGGATCGCCCCACAGAAATACGCGGTTTGTTCCACCGTTCCACAGTTTCCATAACATATTATATTCCTGCGGATAACGTAAAAAATCGGCGTAACCGTGCCGGCGGTTTTTCTGGTCTTCGCGATTTACGTGAGTTGGACTGAAAGGCAAGCCCATCTGTTCCATCCAGAATTTCGGGGCAATCCGGAATTTAATACCCAGATGGACGGCGCTACGGATCAACGTGTCGGTAATGCCTTTGGAATGAATATCAATCAGCAAATCCGGTTTATTTTCCTTGACGGTTTCGAAAAAATTCACGCTAAATTCATGCAGCTCGCTTGATTTGAGTCCCGATTCGTTATTCGTTTTGAACAAAATAGCATCGACATCGGGAAAAGTTTTCAGGAATTTGGCGAAAGCGACTTTTGTATAAACATTCAAATTAGTCGAATCTAATCCGCTAACCTGCCAAGGTAACGGTTTTCCCGGCACATATTCGAAGTCGGGATTTCCGCCCGCCTGCACTTCGCCCCGATAAATATGATCCCATATTCCCAGTCGTACATTGATTCCGTGTGCATGTGCAATCGCAATCAGCCGGTGCATCGCCTCCACATTTTTCTTTTGCTCTTCGGGGGAAACAGCTTGTATTTTAACATTTGGATAGCCTTCTACATCAAAGAAATAGGGATAACACGGGGCGAGAAACCCGCCATTTTCGTAGCCAAACAGGATTTCCAACATATTGAAACGGTTTTTCGCCATCATGCCGAAATAGGCTTCCCAATACGCCTCGTCGTAAAAACGGCTTTCCCAATACCGGCGATGCATGGTGTAAAGCGCAATTCCGCGTTCTTTGATATAAGGCTCCGAGGTTGCTTCGCGCACATATTGCAGCGGATTGGTCGGATCGTCCGCCCAGCTGATCCGGTTGGCGATATCCAAAAGCGCGTACATCAGTCCGGTGTTGTCGCTTCCGTTTGCCAGGAGGATTGACCGGTTGCCTTGCCTGGTTTTCCTTATCGTCAGCGCTTCGGGAGTTGGCGATACATTTTTTCCCGAATCTATTCCTGCAATTATCACGGTTTTTCCACGCGATTCACTCAACGAATGAACTTGTTCAAAGGAAATTTGTTTTACTTGCAAGGATTCTTTCAATTGATTCAAACCGTAAGCCACCGGTTGTCCGTATTGGCTATCCGTAACGATGGAAATTTCCGGTACAGATTGCGGCCACGCAGTTATTACCGGAAGAAAGAGCAGGAATAAGATTTTAAATACTTTACTACAAGCGAGGTTGCCGTTCGAAATAACGAAAAGTATAAAGGTATCAGGATTGTAAATCATACTATTACTATTATTTACCGCTCAGACGGATTGTTTTTCCTAACTTCGCACTTTGTTTGGCGGCATCTAAAATATCAACCACAATCAAATTGTTTTCCAAAGAGGCTAAATCAGTGGGTTTTAATTCAATGTCTCCCTGAATAATTTTAGCAAAATAGATGTAGGGATCTCTCGTTTCAAACGGAAATTCGGTAATTTTTTGACGTTCAATCGGTTTATTTCGATTGGGACGAAATTCCAAATCACTGGCATTGAACGCTTTCACATAACCATCCTGACCGTATATTTCCATGTCTTTGCGATCGACCGGCCAATTCCATGAACCTTGCAAAATTGCCTGTACATCAGGATAAGTAAGAATAATTGTCGCCTGATCATCCACTTTCGGATATACATTCGGCTTGATGGTTTGCAGGACAGCGGTTACTGAGAGCGGACGTTGGTTTTTCATCAGCCAAGTCATCAGGTTTGCACCGTAACAACCAAAATCCACTACGGCGCCCCCACCGTTAAGCACAGGGTCGGTAAGCCAAGCGAGAAACTCCTTGCTGCAACCGATTTCAACAGGCCCCTTGTGTCCGTCGTTTACCAAAACCTTATTGACATGACCGATGGAAGCTTGTTCCACGGCGATTTCAAATGCTTTGTAATGCGTAGGATACCAGGATGTTTCATAATTGGTAAGCAAGTGAATCTTGTTTGCTGTCGCCAATTGCTTCATTCGCTGAGCATGTTTAGGGTTGACGGCAAGCGGTTTTTCCACCATCACGTGAATCCCTCTTGGGGCGCAAACTTCCACCGTATTCAGATGTGCATAAATCGAGTTGAAAGCCAGAACACCCTGCGGTTTGGTTTTTTCTACCATTTCCGTCAAGTTGTCGTAAACAATACTCCGGTCAAATCCGAATTGTTTAGCCAGCCGTTCGACCAACTCCTTATCGCTTTCTGCAATTCCGACCAATTGAATATCCGTTCGTTTTGCCATATCCCTTAATAAGCCCTGAATATGGTCGTGCGAAAGTCCGTCGATTCCGATGCGAATGGGCGTTTTATTCCAGAGCGCCTTAATCGTTTCCTCTTGTGAATATCCGATCGGACAAGCGTCGCTGCGCGTATTGGCGCGGTAACTGCCGCTCGATTCGTTGGGACAGGTTATCATCCGGCAGCCGGGCATTTCGAGATGACCGTCCGGATCGGTTTCCTTTAACCAATGATAGGCGTACCGGATAAATTCATTGCGGTAGTCTTCCGGTTGAAGCGACAGCCAGGATATTTCGTCCCATCCCCAGATAAAAGGACTGTTCAGCGTAGGAACATTGTTTTCACTGCCTTTTCCGAAATTATCAAATTCGACCAAATAGGGCAGGTGTTCGCATTTCCAACCGCTCGGTGTAATACAGCCTTTGCTTTTCAGGTAAATCCCGTCCAAATAATTGACTTCTAATTTGCCGCGATAGGGCTGTTCAGGTATATCTTTGATACGCAGTGGAAAAGAATTAAAGTCCAATAGACTAACACCATCCTTGACTAATCCGCCGAATGGTACGTGAGCATCAATAATTACCCAGTTGCGACGGGCATGTTTCGCAGCATAATCCCGCATTTTGGCAATGATGGAAGTCCAATGGCTGCGGTCGGGATCGTTCATTCCGATCAGTTCTACCTGTCCGATATGGAATGCTTCGCAACCAATATTGATATACGTTCCGGCCAAGAAGTAAAACCACAGTTTCGATTCCAATTTGCTGATGTCGGGTACGCTGCTGTTTTCACGCCAATGGTTGACCATTTTTCCGTTGTCGTTCAGCATATCCTTGTACGAAAATGTTCGATTTTCCACGGGCAGGCCAAAATCGCGGAATACCCATTCGGGTACCGGCACTTTTTCAACATCGGTCGTAATGATTTCAAACAGACAGGCTTGAAAAACCATGTCGGGATCGTACTCGTGCATCATTTTGATTCGCTTGGAAGCTGTGTTCAAAAATTCCGCATCGTTCAAGCGGCTTTCTCCTCCCCAGCGGTAAATAGCGCGTCCGAGGAATTTGGCTCCGATATTTTTGACCATCCTCACATCGTCGTCCGCATAAGGATAAATGCGCTTTGCTTCCGGAATATCGGGCGACAGGAAATAGACCATCGTGATGGACTTTTCCAAATAGTTTTCCAATACTGTTTTTGAAATACCGTTTTTGTCGAACTTATAAGCCGGAGAACCGGGTTTGTTTTGTGCATAAAGGCTGCAAGACAAACAATATACAATCGCCATTGCAGTTAAAATAATATACTTTTTCATACAATTTGTTTATAACCTCCCTTTTAGAGGCATTTTAATTTATAAATTTATTAATAAATCTGTTTTATATCGGATACAAATTAAACAATTCAGTATTAATAAATGACTTAATAAACTGCCTAATATTTTAGAAGTGTATGAAAAAAATCAAATGATTAGGACATTTTACCCATTTTCTCCAATTTCACGCTGCCGCCCGCTACCTTGCCATAGTGTGCCGGAATACCCTTGCTGCGCACCATCGCCTTTTTTCGGGACATACAGCGGGCCGAAAGACTTTACATTCCATCCGTATAGGGAATCAAGCGGGAAATAACGGAAAATTTCCGGAGGAATATCTTCCGGTTTCAGTTGCGAAAAAGCCAGTTGCGCTTCTCGATTGCCTAATATATCCGGACTGTTTTTCACTTTATAAATACCGTTTTCGATATAAAACGTATTGCCGGGAATGGCAATACAACGTTTGAGGTAATTCACATTCAGATCCAAATCCATTGTTTCGTATGGAAAATTAAAAACCAGCACATCGTTCCGCAACCTACAGAATCAACATACAACAGAACTTTATATTCACTGCGAAATAAATCAAGACAAAGTTGCATGATTGTGTCGCGACCAAGGAAATTACAATTGTAATTATTGGGAAAATGTATTTCTTTCCCTTTCCATTCAGTTATAATTTGTTCAATTTCAACTTTCTTCTCGTTTCTATTGCATGCAAAAAATATTAAAAAGACTATATTTAGCAATACAAATTTTATTATTTTCATTGTTTACCTTAATTTTTTAACGAACTATAGAAATTAAAATTCATAATAAAAGATAACGGGATTTGAATCTGCCTGCAAGTTCTTCAATATTGTAATTTTATCCAAATCGGGATTCAAAAAATCTTCTTCGCCGGATTGTTCAATAAGCCGGTTTAAATCGTTCACATTCATAATGTTATACAAACCATTGGAGTCGGAGCAACTAAACCGGTTTACTAAAAACGGTTTCTTACAGACCAGATCGTCTATCAGAAGAGAAGTTA
Source organism: Bacteroidia bacterium (assembly GCA_025999935.1). Taxonomy (GTDB): domain Bacteria; phylum Bacteroidota; class Bacteroidia; order Bacteroidales; family Azobacteroidaceae; genus Azobacteroides. Next base: position 15,982 of record BNXY01000019.1, read on the forward strand.
TGCGTGTATCGCTTGTTTGAATATTATGCAAAACGAAAAACGAATCATGCTTTTTTTGATAACAAAAAAGTATAAAATCACGCCATTCTACATAACTATTTATATTGAATGCTACATTTTTGTTAAATAGCTGCTGAAAAGATGTGGCGCCTCGATTGGTTATCCGTTCTTCCTTTATTTTGCCTACCTCTTTGGAGGTAATCCAATCTTTGTCTTTCAAAACATAAACAGGCGCTATCCGGTTATCCGAGAAAGAGATAATTGTATCCATAAAAAAATGAATAAACTTGAACGTCCCTTGATTTCTTGAATAGAAAAAACTTTCATTTTCTCTTTGTACAGGGCCATTCCATCCGTTGTTATATTTATGGGAATCAAGCCAACAGTGTTTTTGTTTTCCGGTGGATAGGTCTATTTCTTGTATCATACATCCGGTTTCCGTTTCGATAATATAATTGATATCGGCATATAACTTGTTGTTATTATATTGTATATGAAAACGCTGGAGGTTTTTATCTTCCAACTTAATTGTATTTTCAAACTCGCCGGTCAGAATTTTATATTTTATTATTTGATTGGCATCGTTATCCATTAAATAGATTGCGTTATTATCCGTATCAATTGTGAAATCGGAAACAGTAAGATATTCACCGGGACCAATACCTCTTTGACCATATTTTCGAATAAATTTTCCGTCCTTATTGAAAAGATATACACCTACATTTTGTTTATCCAATATGAATATCCAATCCTTATACACTTGCATGCCATTAATTTTCCCCAGCAATACATTTTCGTTGGTTTCGAGGATAATCGTTTTTACACGAGAACATAATTCGGATAAAAGAATTTTATCTGCTTGATGCGCTTTACTTACATCTATAATTTGTAAATTTTTGTTTACATCTATTTCTTGTGTATGCTTTTTATTATTGTTACAACTAAATAATAAAATAATCAATAAAAAAAAATAATTTTTTATTTTTTTATTTTCCATGGTGTCTTATTTTAATTATTCATAAAAACGGTAATACCGCATAGAAATTTTTTAATCATCTTTTTTATTTTTTAAAATTAATAATTTTTTGTTTTTTGAGGTTGTCTTAATCTTTTCAACAACCGAAACCATATTGGTTTCCAAATTAATTTCGTACTTTTGTAGCTTCCTTTGAAAAGCACCGGCATGAATCTTGCGGGGGAAACTGCTTCTTGACGCTCGTCGCGAAAGAGCATTGGTGGTCATCTAAATTTCCGGATAACGCTCTTTGATTATTTTTAAATATTCCTTGGTTAATTCAGGACTTGTTTGATCGGTTATAAACAATAATTTAACACATAAGTCCTTATCAAGAATAAAAAAGTATGGAGCTAATTCAATTTCATAGAGAGGAAAATCCTCTTTTTGATAAAAACTAACTACTTTCTTACCAAAATAATCATCTTTAAAACGTTGCTCAATATCGGCAATACATATTATATTCGGATTTGTCTCAAAATCAGGAAAAAACTCCTTAATATTGGCAATTACTCCTTCGACGCATGGTCTACACATGTTCTGATTCAAGCCCAATACTAATTTAGGGCGATCTGCAATGGATTTGACAGAAATTTGCTTATCTTTATTTGAACCAACAGAAATTTGGGTATTCCCAATATAATACTGTTCATATTTGAATCTGGAAACAGTTTTTTCTTTGAATGCTTCGAACCTAAATTCTATACTCTTTAGGTGTTCCAATTTGCTTATACTTTGAATCGCCCTATCCAACCTATTTTTGTCCTGTTGATGCAAATACAGCGAATAAAAGTTGCATAACAGTAAGCATATCACAATAGATATCAAAATTATTTGCATTGATTTGTTTTTCATTTGAACCGGTATTTTATCAGTACAGGATTAAGTTCCATTTTAGCTCCCAATAACTTCTCGAAAATCTCTTTATTTTTGTCATCCAGCATTTCTTTTGTAATACGATTTTCCAAGTCAACCCACTGGACTGGCATCAAAACATATTCGTCGGTAACAATTATTTCTTCCCCGCGATACGAATTAAACTTAACCTGTTCAGAAAAATCAAGGATAAACTTTGATTTTCCTGTGGACTTATCATATATGATATTTGCCTGTTGATCATTCTTCAATGAAAGCGATGCAAAAACATATTTACTGTTATGCCTCACCGCTTCTATCAAGTAAGGAAATTGAGCGTATAGTTCTTCTACGGCTTTAGAAATGAATCTTTCTGCCTCGCTCGAAAAAATGGCTGTTGTACCTTCTCGGGTGTGTGTGCCAAAATCAAATTGAAAAGCAACTTCAAGCCGTTCTTTGCCTATTTTGTAAACAACCGGATGAATCGGACGGAAAATATACCAGTCATCCTGACCCTGATACAGATTATGGCTGGCAAAGGAACCAAGCCTCTCGCTTTCTTTAAATTCTTCATGCAACAACTTTTTCTCGTCAAGGTTGAAATAGATAATTTTTTTAGGTTGAGATATTGAATAAAATATATACGTACAGCTATCTAAAGCAGCAAACTGGTGTACGGCGTAAAAACCGTCATATTTTATAAGTTTTGTTTCGATATGATTGCCTGATAAATCGTATACATTCAAGTTGCCAAAAGATTCAAGCACTTCAAGGTTGCCTGTAAAAGGGTTGATATTGAAATCTGAGATAAACAAGTATTCTCCGACACCTTGTCCCTTTTTGTCTATTTTAAAAAGAAATTTTCCTGTTTGATCAAACACGAATATTATACTTTGCGGCTTATCCAGCATATACCACTTATCCTGATGATTGATTATTTTAGTTATACCTGCAATAAGAACATCAGATGAAGTTTCCAGCGGTATTAATTCGATGGAACTAAAGTAATCGAAAAGAGAGGCTCTCTCCGGTCTATCCAAATCCACGAAAATAGCTTTATCAATTTGTGGTGGTTGTTTACACATTGTAAAACATACCACAATCAACGGTATAAATATTTTCTTCATTTTTTAATCTAATTAGAAATTCGAAAAAGATGTCCAGTCCCCAAAAACAACCGGACATCTTTGTTCTTACTTTTAAAACGCACAAAAATAATATGTATACCCATTATATTCACATGGGCAAACCCAATTATATATGTCTTGATGACATTGTTTCCCATGACAACTGGGATAGCTACATTCAATCACTACTTCCGGCAAGTCTTCAGCCATTGCTAATTGTTCCACGTTGGCCAACAGAATATCAGTCAGATTATTACTTTTTAGTGAATTGAAACTCACATTAAACGTAGCTATCGCTACAATTGCTAACATGGCGAATCCGCCAAAAATTTTGTTTTTCATCTTTTAAAATTTTAAAATTAATAATTTTTTGTTTTTGAGGTTGTTTTTATCTTTTTTACAACCGAAACCATGCAGATTTTCAAATTAATTTCGTACTTTTGTAGCTTCCTTTGTAAATCTACTCTTTGTAAATTTGATTATCGCCCTTGCTAACAAGGAAACTTTAGCAAAAGCTAAACCTGTCAAAGTTGTTCTTGCATAAATACCAAATATCATTTGTCTGTTTGAACAAATTGACACTTGCAAAATTAAATAAAAAATTAGAGATAATGCTATTATAGGAAAGAAATTTCGTTGCATATATCCTTTTATATGCCCATCCTACACTTACATAAATTCCAAAGTTCTTTTTGGAAAAAATTTGCGCGTACTTTATATTTAGTAAAGTAAGAAGATTAGTAAATATATATTCTCCTATCGGACTCATGGTAATACGATTTTAATGTGTAAAACAATTAATTTTGAAAATATATTGTAAATTTTTTAGAAAAACAATTAGCTGTTTAACGGTCATCATCAGATGTCTCGACTCCGCTTTGCGTCCTGTCGAGTTCTTATAAAATATTTTAGATAAAAATGGATGACGAATTATCGTTGATAATCAATGTGTTGCATAAATTCGTCATTGGTAGTTATTGATTACAAGTATGAATCCGGAATGGAACGATCTATGGGAAAAAATTAGAAAAATGATATACTAATTTTTTTGTAGCGCCTCAAAAAAAGATTTAGCCGTTTATGATTATACATCCGAACTTTTTACATGTCAACAATTAAAATTGATTTATTGAAAGATAAAAGCGACAAAATATTGAGTATTCATAAACCAATTATTCTTATCGTATAATTTCATTTTTTTTGGGCAATCCCTTCATTGCCTTATTCGGCTTATACTTAATGTATATTATACAATAAGTATAGAAATGCTTATTGTATAATATACATTATTTAATAAATTGTTATTCAATTTATTATGAAAAAAAATCGTAAAAATTTTTGTTTTTTTAAAATAATAATATTACATTTGTCGCGGAATACCATGTTTAAAAATAATAAAAGAAAGAAAGTATGCATTTGGCTTTCATGAAAACATACGTCTCCGTTGATTGTGTCGTGTTCGGATTCAATAAAAATCAGCTATATACGCTGTTGGTACAACGCAATTCGCTTGGTTCGAGAGGAAAAGACCTCAAACTCCCCGGTAGTTTGATTTACCAACCGGAAGATGCCGATGAAGCCGCTTATCGCGTTTTGAACGAATTAACAGGCATTCGTAAAATGACCCTAAGGCAATTCAAATCCTTCACTTCGCCCAAACGGACTTCCGATACGGAGGATGTGAATTGGTTGGAATTTGCCTACCACGATAAAATTGAAAGGCTGATAACGGTCGCTTACATATCCTTGTGTAAAATTACCCGTAAACTGAATGTGGTTTCCAAATACAAAACAGTGGAATGGTGCCCCATCGACCATTTGCCCAAAATGCCTTTCGACCACAACCAGATTGTGGAAGAATCGTTGAAAGAAGTGCGCAACTGGGTGGAAACCGAACCGGTTATTTTGTTTGAACTGTTGCCTACAAAGTTTACGGCAACAGAATTAAGGCTCTTGTACGAAGCCATTTACAACCGGAAATACGATGCCCGCAATTTTCACAAAAAAATGGTGCAAATGGAATATATTCTCCCGTTGGATGAATATCAGGAAAATGTAAAACACCGTGCGGCAAGGTATTATAAATTTGACAGAGTAACCTATAATAAACGAAAAATAGGAATTTAAAGGCTGTATTCCAAAATAGTAAACATTAAAAACAAAATAATTTATGTATTTATTAGGATATGACATAGGAAGTTCTTCGGTAAAAGCCTGTTTAGTGGAAGCCGAATCCGGAAAAATCGTAGCATCGGATTTCTTCCCGAAAGTAGAAATGCAAATCATCGCCGAGAAAGCGGGATGGGCAGAGCAAAATCCCGAATCGTGGTGGGCGAATCTCAAGTTGGCGAACGAATCCGTACTCAAACAGTCGGGTGTAGCCGCCGAAGACATCCAAGCCATCGGTATTTCCTGGCAGATGCACGGCTTGGTATTGGTCGATAAAAACCAACAAGTACTGCGCCCCTCCATCATCTGGTGCGACAGTCGTGCAGTGCCTTACGGCGAAAAAGCGTTTCAGGCGATAGGCAAAGAAAAAGTGTTATCGCACCTGCTTAACTCTCCGGGCAATTTTACTGCCGCTAAACTGGCTTGGGTAAAGGAAAACGAACCGCAGATCTATGAACAAATCGATAAATTGATGCTCCCCGGCGATTACATCGGCATGAAACTGACGGGCGACATCGTCACTACCGTAGAAGGATTGTCCGAAGGAATTTTCTGGGATTTTCAAACGAACACGCTTTCGGATGATGTACTCAACTATTTTGGTTTTGACAAAAGTTTTATCCCCGAACTCAAACCCAACTTCGGCGTACAGGGCTTGGTATCTGCCGCTGCGGCAAAAGAGTTGGGATTGAAACCCGGCACACCGATTACTTACCGGGCAGGAGATCAACCGAACAATGCGCTATCATTGAACGTATTTAATCCGGGAGAAATCGCATCGACAGCAGGCACTTCCGGTGTCGTTTACGGTGTATTGGGACAGGTCAATTACGACCCGAAATCGCGAGTGAATACTTTTGCTCACGTCAATCACAGTGCGGAACAAACTCGTCTGGGCGTTTTGCTGTGCATCAACGGTACGGGTATTCTCAATTCTTGGATAAAACGCAACATAGCTCCTGCGGGCATCTCCTATAATGATATGAATAACTTGGCTTCGCAATCGCCGATTGGAAGTAAAGGATTGTCTATCATTCCTTTCGGCAACGGTGCGGAAAGAATTTTAGAAAACAGGGAAACAGGCTGTTCCATTCATGGCATCAATTTTAATATTCACAACCAGTCGGATATTATTCGCGCCGCACAGGAAGGAATTGTTTTCTCGTTCCAATACGGCATGGAAATTATGCAAGGTATGGGCATGGACATCAGCTTGATACGTGCGGGAAACGCCAATATGTTTCTGAGTCCGATTTTCCGTCAAACCTTAGCAGGAGTGAGCGGAGCCACAATCGAACTCTACGACACCGACGGAGCCGCTGGAGCCGCCAAAGGCGCGGGTATCGGCGCAGGCATTTATGCTTCCAACAACGAAGCTTTTGCCAGCCTCGAAAAATTAGCGGTGATAGAGCCGAAAGCAACAGAACAAATACAATATAAAGAAGCCTACGAACGATGGAAACAATATATTTAAATAAACACTATACACTTTTTTACCTGTTGTTAGCCGGTTTATTTTGCGCCTGCTCTCCCAAACAACAGGTAGCTTGGACAAGCACAAGTCCGGATTCAGGATTTGTTGAAAAACTGCCTGTTTCGTTCAGCGACAGGAAAGATTCGGTTAATGTTACCGTATTTCCCGACAACTATTTGCAGACCATAGACGGATTCGGCGGATGTTTCAATGAGTTGGGATGGACGACTTTGTCGGCATTGAGCGAAGCCGATCGCAAGGCGGTGGTTGAAGATTTATTCGGCGAAACCGGAATGAATTTTACCTATTGCCGGATGCCTGTCGGAGCCAATGATTTTGCGCGCGACTGGTATTCTTACAATGAAACGGCAAACGATTTTGAAATGTCTCATTTTTCAATCGACAACGACAAGGAAACCTTGATTCCTTTTATCCATGCAGCCCAACAAGTAAATCCCAAACTTCGCATCTGGGCTTCTCCTTGGAGTCCACCGACTTGGATGAAGTACAATAACAATTATGCCTGTCGTCCCAATCCGCAGGTTAATGAATTAGCCGGAGATCCGCGAACCGATTTGGAAGGCTCCAACATGTTTATTCAGGAACCGGAATATTTCAAAGCATACGCACTGTATTTCCGTAAATTTATCGAAGCTTACCGGAAAGAAGGCATTGATATTGAGATGATTGCACCTCAAAATGAATTTAATTCCTGTCAGGTATTTCCTTCTTGTACTTGGACGGCTGCCGGATTAAGTACGTTCATTGCAGATTATTTAGGCCCGCAAATGAAAGAATTAGGGGTTCGCACCATGTTCGGAACGATGGAACGGGGCAATCATCTGTTGGTGGACACCATTATGCAAAACAACAGTGGCTCGTTTATTTCCGAAATCGGTTTTCAATGGGCAGGAAAAGAGGCGATTGCCGCAATTCATTCGGCATATCCCGATATGAAACTGATGCAATCGGAAAGCGAATGCGGCAACGGACAAAATACCTGGGAATATTGTTTTTACATCTGGAACCTGATGAAGCATTATTTTTCCAATGGTGCCGCTTCCTATATGTATTGGAATATTTCATTGGATATTCATTCGGAAAATCGTTGGGGATGGCATCAAAACTCGTTAATATCGGTTGATCAAGAAAATAAGACTTATCGCTACAATCCGGAATATTACCTGATGAAACATTTCAGCCATTTTGTAAAACCAGGAGCCAGGCGGATTGTTACGGAGGGCGATTTTGGCAATATGCTGGCGTTCAGCAATCCCGATCAGTCCATTATCCTTATCGCAACCAACGAGGAGCAAACGCCGAGAAAACTGAATATTCAGCTAAAAGACCGGGTGTTGTCGGTCACATTGGATGCGCAATCAATCAATACATTCACGATTAACAATTATTTATAACGATATTCACAATTTAAAATTTAATTATTATGGCAAAAGAATTTTTCCCCGAAATCGGGCAAATCAAATTTGAAGGAAAAGAAAGTAAAAATCCGCTGGCATTTCGTTATTACGATGCCGAAAAGGTAGTGTACGGTAAAAAAATGAAAGACTGGTGCAAATTCTCCATGGCTTGGTGGCACACGCTTTGTGCCGACGGCGGCGACCCGTTTGGCCCCGGAACCAAATCATTCCCCTGGTCAAAAGGCGCATCCGCTTTGGAAATTGCCAAACAGAAATTGGACGCCGGTTTTGAATTTATGCAAAAAATCGGCATCGAATACTATTGCTTCCACGACATCGACTTGATCGAAGAAGGCAATTCGATCGAAGAATACGAAGCCAACGTGAAAGCCATCGTTGCTTATGCGAAACAAAAACAAGCCGAAACAGGCATCAAACTGCTTTGGGGAACGGCTAACGTATTCAGCAACAAACGCTACACCAATGGCGCCGCTACCAATCCCGACTTCGATGTTGTGGCTCGCGCCGCCTTACAAATCAAAAACGCCATTGATGCAACCATCGAATTGGGCGGACAAAATTATGTATTCTGGGGCGGTCGCGAAGGCTATTACTCCTTGTTGAACACCAACATGAAACGTGAAAAAGAACATTTGGCTCAACTATTGACCATTGCTCGCGATTATGGCCGCGCCAAAGGTTTCAAAGGAACCTTCCTGATTGAACCCAAACCGATGGAACCGACGAAACATCAATACGATGCGGATACGGAAACCGTTATCGGCTTCTTGCAAGCACACGGTTTGGACAAAGATTTCAAAGTGAATATCGAAGTGAACCACGCTACTTTGGCCGGTCATACTTTTGAACACGAATTGCAATGTGCTGCCGATGCCGGTCTGTTAGGCTCTATCGACGCCAACCGCGGTGATGCTCAAAACGGTTGGGATACCGACCAATTCCCTATTGACGTTTACGAATTGACACAGGCTTGGCTGGTGATTCTTCAAGCCGGTGGTTTGGGCAACGGCGGCACGAATTTCGATGCCAAAACACGTCGCAGCTCCACCGATTTGGACGATATTTTCATCGCTCACATCTCCGGTATGGACGCATTCGCACGCGCTTTGGAAACAGCAGCCGCTATTTTGGAACAATCGCCTTACAAAAAAATGTTTACCGACCGCTACGCTTCTTTCGATGCAGGCGAAGGCAAAAAATTTGAAGAAGGCAAATCATCGCTCGAAGACTTGGTAGCTTATGCCAAAAAGAATGGCGAGCCGAAACAAATCAGCGGCAAACAAGAGTTGTACGAATCAATTGTAAATATGTACATCTAAATAATGGAGAATTGAAAATGGAGAATTGAGAATTGGCTGACGCCTGTTGTCGCGCTTCGCGTAATTCTCAATTCTCAATTCTCAATTCTCAATTCTCAATTAATTCTATTATCATGGGAAATAAAAACAATTTTAATTTAGGCTATATCATTCCGATTACCTTGGTCGCCACTTTGGGCGGATTGCTTTTCGGGTATGATACTGCCGTTATCTCCGGTGCTGAAAAAGGCTTGGAAGGATTTTTCCTGCAAGCCGCAGATTTTACTTACACTAAGGGTTGGCATGGTTTTACTGCGGCAAGTGCATTGATTGGGTGCGTGTTGGGTGGAGCCATTTCGGGAGTTTTCGCGTCTAAATTTGGACGGCGCAATTCTCTTCGACTTGCTTCCGTCATGTTCTTTTTGTCGGCATTAGGCTCTTATTATCCGGAATTTTTATTCTTCAACAAAGGCGATGCCTCTTTCAATTTGTTGATTGCCTTTAATTTGTATCGTATTTTGGGTGGTATCGGTGTAGGTTTAGCCTCCGCTATTGTACCGATGTACATTGCGGAAATTGCGCCCTCGAATATTCGGGGGACTTTGGTTTCCTGTAATCAATTTGCCATTATCTTCGGTATGTTGGTGGTTTATTTCGTGAACTATTTGATATTGGGAGATCATACCAATCCGATTATAGACAAAGACGCAGCCGGTGTACTTTCGGTAAATGCTGCTTCCGATCCTTGGACAATTGCAAACGGTTGGCGTTATATGTTCTGCTCTGAGGCTTATGTAGCCGGAATATTTGGCATATTATTGTTTTTTATACCGAAAACGCCGCGTTATTTGGTTTTGATGGGTCAAGCGCCTGCCGCTTTAAATGTATTGACAAAAATCAATGGCGTTGACAAAGCCAAAGAAATTTTGAAAGAAATACAGGAAACAGCGAAAGAAAAAAAGGAAAAACTGTTTACTTACGGAGTAACTGTGGTTATCATCGGTATTTTGTTATCGGTATTTCAACAGGCAATCGGTATCAATGCTGTATTGTATTTTTCGCCGCGTATCTTTGACAGCGTTGGCGTGGACGGAATGATGGGCACGGTGATTATGGGAATCATCAATATCATCTTTACCGTTGTGGCTATTCTGACGGTTGATAAATTCGGACGGAAACCCTTGCTGATTATTGGGTCTGTCGGCATGGCAGTCGGTGCATTTGCGGTAGCGATTTTCGATAATTATCACATTGCAGGCTTAGCTCCTGTAATTGCCATTATTGTATATGCCGCATTCTTCATGATGTCGTGGGGCCCGGTATGCTGGGTATTGATTTCGGAAATTTTCCCGAATACGATACGTGGTCAGGCAGTTGCGATAGCCGTTGCTTTCCAATGGATATTCAATTTCATCGTATCCTCGACTTTCCCCGGATTGTACGATTTCAGTCCGATGGTTGCCTACGGATTGTATGGCGCCGTATGCGTGTTGGCGGCTGTATTTGTTTGGAAATGGGTGCCGGAAACGAAAGGTAAGACTTTGGAAGATATGAGTAAATTGTGGAGAAAATAACTTGTTTTATTCGCAAAAAAATCCTGATCAATAAACGGTCAGGATTTTTTTTATTTTTTTAACGTTTTTTTAACGAAAATATTTGGAAGTTTAAAAATAATGTTGTAATTTTGTAATCGAATTAAAATTGTAATTATTACAAATTTATAATGAACGCAAATATTGAAGTTAAAAACAGGTTATTGGAGTTTGGTGTGAAACCTTCCTTACAACGGATGGCTATCATGGCGTACTTGATGGACAATTTGATTCATCCGAATGCTGAAACGATTTTCAATCATTTGTACCCGCTCATACCTACTTTATCCAAAACAACTGTTTACAATACCCTCAAGTTGCTGGAAGAACATGGCGCTATTCTCGCGATCAATATTGATGAGAAAAATGTCCGGTACGACGCCGATATCAGTGAACATGCTCATTTCAAATGTAAACGCTGTGGAGTTGTGTATGATCTTCCGGTAAAAGGTATTGAAAATTTGCAAATAGAATCGCCCGAAAATTTGCAAATAACCGAAAGTCGGATTTATTATAAGGGCTATTGCGAAAAGTGCAAGAAAAAAATGAATTAGCAGGCTATTAACATAATTATAAACGAACTAAATTTTACAAAAATGAAAAAGAAATGGATTTGTACAGTATGTGGCTATGTCCACGAAGGAAATGAAGCTCCGGAAAAATGTCCGCAATGTAAACAACCGAAAGAAAAATTCAAAGAATTGGTTGAGACGGAAGGTGCATTACAATTTGCCGATGAGCATGTAATTGGGGTTGCCAAAGGTGTTGACCCTGTAATCTTGGAAGGTTTGCGCGCCCATTTTCTGGGAGAGGCGACCGAAGTGGGGATGTATATTGCGATGAGCCGTCAAGCGGATCGTGAAGGTTATCCCGAAATTGCCGAAGCATTCAAACGTTACGCTTACGAAGAGGCTGACCATTGTGCTCGTTTCGCCGAACTTTTGGGCGAAGTGGTTTGGGATACGAAAACCAACCTCAAAAAACGGATGGAAGCCGAAGCTGGCGCCTGCGAAGACAAAAAGCGGATTGCAACTTTGGCCAAACAACAAAACTTGGATGCCATCCACGACACGGTGCACGAAATGGCGAAAGATGAAGCCCGTCACGGTAAAGGCTTTGAGGGATTATACAATCGCTATTTCAAATAAAATGAAATAATTTTTTGTTTCATAAGTATAGATTCGAAAACTGTCTGAAAGAGAAATCTTCAGACAGTTTTTTTTATGATATTGGTGTGTGCCTGTGCTCCTCTTGTTGTTCGACGGTAAGTATATTTTTCAGTTTTTAAACAGAATCTTATTCTAAACAAAACAACCTTATTGCTTGTTTTCATATAAATATAATTTAGGTGCAATATGCAGTATCCATATTGTCTTTACAAAAAAATAATCATATATGATTGGTTTTTTTATAAAATTATGAACTTATGAAACATGTAAAATTTATTTTGGGGCGACAAAAAGAAACACCGATTACCCCTCGACAGAATGAGAGGAAGAGAATAAATCTACTCTTGTTATTAATGCTGGCATGGCTGGTTTTCCCTTCCATACCCCTTCATGCACAGTTCTTTTATGAAGAACCCGGAAGAACCCCTATGGGTATCTTCCACTTGTATCAAAGCGCCAGCTATACGGGCGGCTCCAACGACCCGGCCGGCGACGGCTGGGTGCGGTTGACTCCTAATCAGCCGGACAGGTTGGGATACGTCCTGCTGGACAGGGTTTTTCCCGGCACCCAGGGCGTGTGCGTTGAATTTGATTACAAGGTTTATGGTGGAAATTACGATGAGGCCGACGGTTTCAGCGTCTTCCTCATCGACGCCACTGCCGGGGCATTTACGCATGGACTGGCCGCCGGCGGGGGGCTGGGCTTTACGAATAATCGACGGTACACTACGTCCACCGGGATCTCGATCCCCGCCAAGACGGGCGCTCGCCCTACGTACCTGGGAGTCGGGATAGACGAGTACGGTAACTTTTCCAATCCCAGGACTCTGGGGACAGGCGTGACCGGAGGCCCCGGGTTAACCCCACATTCCATCGCCATACGGGCAGGCGATGGGGATTCCTACCGGTATTTAGTGGGTACCGGTACCAGACTGAACGGTACCCCACTGTACCCAACAATGATTTCACACAGCTCGTCTTTAGCGGCCGGACGTCCGAATGACGCTACCTTTTACCGCCGGCTGAGGGTTAATCTTGAGCCTTCAAGGAATGGCGTTGAGGTAACCGTATTTCTCAAAACGAGCCTGTCCGCGCCCGATTACACCGAGATTCTCTCCTATACCTATACGCAGCCTCGCCCGAATCAGATGCGCGTGGGATTTGCAGCGACCACCGGGCAGAAAATCGCCAATCATGAAGTCAGGGACATTATCATCCGCACGCCGGGACTCCTGCAGGTCTTCAAGCAGATTCCCGACTGTATCACCAAGGACGATGCGCCCATTACGACCATCATTGCCTGCAATACAACCACGCAAAACGGCATCGTCGTGAAAGATACGCTTCCGGCGGGCTATGTCGTCAATCCCGGGTTTCCCACGATAACCAACGGAACGGTGGTTGGCGGAACATTTCCCACTCCCATTACCCTGCCCGACGGACGAAAGGTCTATAACTACACCGTAAACGCACCGGCCAACACGATAGTGCGCGTGCGGTATAACGGCGTTTTCAATCCCGTGCCTACCGGCGGGGGCTTCACCACTTCGGCCGGAATCACGCCGCCGCCCTCTTTCAGCGCACCCAACAGCCAGCTGACGGCATACGCCACCATGACCCGCTCAATCAACGGTATTACCCGCATCACGCCGACAGGCGAAAACGTAACGTATGTACCGGGCACTCCACCCGGAAATTTTGAAGTCAGCGCCGCTCCGGGCGCCACCCTCGAATGGCATACTTCGATGGACAACGTAAACTGGCATTCAGGCAACAATACGACGACTTCTTACACCCCCCCGGCTAACCTCTTCATCGGAGATCAGGCCGTCTATGTTCGCTGTACGGCGGAATGGACTGCCGGATGTACGGACGAGGTAATTTGGAAGTGTACCGTGCCGCAAAATCCGGGAGACTGCCCGCTTGTCTTTTCTCCCCTCTACGTACCGAATGTTGATTATGTGGGAGGAACCTCACAGGAAGTTACCGCGAGTTCCTGCTGTACCACCTCCGGCGTTTTATACCAGTATCTCGTGCCGACCGGTTTCGGGGACCAGTATGCGACGGTATCTCCCGCCTCTTCTGCCGACGGCAAATTTACCGTCACATTCGCCCCGAATCCGACGGGCGAAGAGCGCATGGCATACGTAATCGTGACGGGGCCGGCTACGAGACCGGGTGATCCGTGCTTTAAGACAGGCGTGTATACCTTCTATCAGGATGGCAAATGGCTACAGAACGACTATGCGACAGTGTTTGCCAATACGACCGGCAATCCGATAGACGTACTGGTTAATGACAGGCTACCGGCGAGTTGCGACGATACGGCGACGCCGGAACCGGTCGCATATTACGCACAGCACGGAACCGCCGCCGTTGTCAATAAAGCGGTCGTTTATACCCCGAATCCCGGCTTCACGGGGAGGGACAGCCTGATGTACAAAGTCACGTGCGACGGCTCTGCAGATACCGCCGTCGTGTATATTACGGTGGTCGACTATCCCGACAACGTCGTTAACGCCACTTGCGTCGTTGATTTGCGCCCTAAATATGAATGGAAAATAAAGGATGTGCCGACCCTTTCGACAGACAACTACAATACGCTTCAGTCCGTCTTTGCGGCAGACTTGGACGGCGACGGGAAACCGGAGATGATTACAACGAATGTCAATAGTAGTGGTTATACCGACAGACTGTACATCCTTAATTCCAATGCGGGTGTTATCAAAGATTTCCCTATTTCTCAGACACTGAGCACAGCCTTACCCATAGGCGCTGTGGGCAAGGTAAAGACCGGTGCGGGAGCGGGAGACAACAGGGTGTTGATATTCACAACATCCGTAATAACCAGACGGCTCTATGCGTATAATACGGACGGTACTCTGTTCTGGACACTTCCAAACGGTGCGTCTTCAGATGATTATGGGACAGGCGACTATGTAGCTACGGTATCCTTAGCCGATTTGGACGGTGACGGATGGAGCGAACTGATTGTTGGGAACCGTGTTTTTGCAGCTGAAAGCGGCCGGCTGCTGCTGGATCTTACCGGAAGTTCGGCCATCAGTCACGGCGAGGACGATTCGACAGGCCCGTTAGGTACGACAGGTACAACAGGCCTCTACCAGAGTTCCGTGGGAGAGGTGTTGCCGGGCAGCGGCCGCCAGCAGGTATGCTCCGGAAATGCCGTGTACGACGTGAAGATTGATCGTGCCGGAGTTTCTTCCTATACGGTACAAACAATCACCCCGGTGATATATAATGGGGATACTATTCCGATAGCGAGTCGGACAAACGGCTGTACCCAGTTGGTGGATCTCGACCTGGACGGCAACTTGGACGTGGTCGTAAGTACGGTGGACAGAGCGACCACGACCTGCTACCTGTACGTATGGTCTCCGGCAAAAAACAGGGTGATAGCCTCCGCCAAAATCCCCGGTGTCTATAAAAAAGGCATACCCGGTATCGGCGACATAGATGGAGATGGATTTCTTGATATTGTCTTCATGTACGGAAGCGGCCAGGAGCATCAAAACTTTTTGCCGGCGGATAAGATAATAGCGTTAAAGTTCAACCCGTTTGCTCAGGACAGGCAGCTGCAGAAGTTCTGGGATATGATTCATAACAGTAAATCCGGTACAATGACCATGACTCTGTTTGACTTCAAAAGGGACGGCATCTCCGAACTGGTACTCCGCGACGAAAATGACTTGCGCATTATCAACGGGAGCCTGAGGAGCCATGTGACCGGAAACGACACGACGGTAGTTTACGATTTGGCAAAATATCCGTGTGCGGCGTACACGGGCTTCGAGTATCCGACAGTGGTTGACATCGATAATGACGGACGGGCGGAAATACTGATAGTTGGCCCTGCGGTCGGTTCCATCGACAAGACGGGGCCTGTGCGCATTTTCAAGGCGGGAGAGGGAACGGCTTGGGCGCCTGCCCGGAATGTATGGAACCAGTATGCCTACAATGCCGTCAACGTAAACCGGGATTTAAGTATTCCCAGATACCCGCTGAGTCCGGCGACCGCCTTCCCCGGCGGCACTCAGCCCTACAATGCTTTCCTGCAGCAGCAAACGATTTTGAATAAGGGAGGCGGCTCGCTGTGGCTGACGCCCGATGCACATCCGGCAGGCAGTCCGACATTTTCCTACGATGCGGCAGGCGATTCCCTGTCCATCCATCTTAATATTACCAATACGGGAGACGCCGCCTTGCAGGCTCCGTTCTATATTGCGATGTACAAAAATATTGTCTCGACGCCAAATAACCTTACTGTTGACAGCGTGCTGACGACCCTCAACGTAGGAGACAACATTGCCAAGACGATTGTTATCCGCAATGTTTCGACTCGGCTTACTTCGCCCGACAGCATCATTATACGCCTTAACGACGACGGGAAAGGTCTTTATCTCCAACCTGAGTGCGATACCGTCAATAACAGATTTGCCGTCACGCTGGGACTTTTTCGGGTCTCCAAATCGCTTCCCGAGTGCATCCAACCGACCAACGCCCCTGCATCCATTCAAACCAAAATAGCCAACAGTCTTGGCGGTGGACCGGGAAGTATAGGCGCGCAAACCGGAATCGCAGTGAGCGACACAATTCCGGCCGGATTTACTGTTACCGGAAATCCTGTTTCGGTACCGTCCGGGGCAACTACTTTCATTACCCCCATCGATACGCTACCCGACGGGCGGCAAGTCTATCACTACACAGTGAACATCGGAGTTGACGAGGAGGTGACAGTGACGTATAATGGCGATTTTGCCAACCAGGATTCTACGCAGAATATCACTACTTCGGCAAGGATTAATCCAACCTCCTTCAACCTTCCTTCCGGGATTATCATTTTGCCCGGCGATTTGTACGCAACACGGACAGACTCGGTCAAGCGCATTATTCTCGTCACACCGGATACTAAAGTTGTAAGATATTCTGTAGGTACACCCGAGACTCTTACGGTGAAATCTGATTCGCGCGCAACTTTCAAATGGAGTTATTCGACGGATAACGGCACAACCTGGGCGCCGGCAACCGGCGCTCCAACCAATTCATACACACCCCCGGCTGCCCTGTTCGACATAGATCAAATCATCCTCGTGAAGTGTGAAGCGGAGTGGTCAACCGGCTGCTCGGATGAGGTAATTTACACGCTGACTGCCAGTCGTGGCCTTATTATCCCTGTAAATCCGCATATAAGAGTTTTTGTTAAATAATATAAACAAATTAATATAATAAATTATGAATAAAAAAATGAAAAGAAATGTGCAAATAGCAGCATGTTGTATAGCTCTGTTTGTTTGTGTAGCCGCAAATGCGCAAGTAACCATCGGATCAGGAGAGCGTCCCGTGACAGGCGCTTTATTGGACTTGAAAAGTCAGTCCCCCAACAGTTTGAATATCACCTCCGAAAAAGGAGGTTTGGTATTGCCCCGTGTAGAATTACAAGATAAGACTACGCTTGAGCCGTTTATCCCGAAAAGCAGTCAGGAATGGACTACCAATCAATCTGATACAAAAAGAAAGCATATTGGACTGCTGGTGTATAATTTAAAGGAAGACAACTTTTTTCATCCCGGCATTTATGTTTGGTATGGCGAATCTTGGGTAGCCATGAAAGCGACTTCCGAGTTTTTCTACCTGCCATCGTTCAATTTAGAGTGGAAAGATGGAGGATCGGTTGAGTTGTTCGACGTTTACAAGGAAAATTATAAACCGGCGGCGGTTCCACCGGCTACATACGAAAGCAGTACGGGCGCCATTGTTGATCTTCCCGGTTATGATGCCGATCCAACGCATTTTGATTATGTTGTAACGTACTATGATCCGACGATAATCACAATTAAAAGTATCTCTCCAACAGGTAAGATGGAGTATGATAAAACTCCCGGCGTCGTTACACTTCCGGAAGATACGTATATCAATATAGTTATGATTCGTAAATAAAAAAACAGAGCCATGCAAACAGTAAAAACAATAATAACCGTCCTGTTGATTTGTTGGGGATGTATCAATGCCCATGCACAGGTAACTATCGGTTCGTTAGAAAAGCCGGTAAAAGGCGCTATATTGGACATCAAAAGCCAAGTCTCCGATATCAACAATGTGACCTCCAAGAGTGGTGGTTTGGTGCTGTCCCGTGTAGATTTAGTGAATAAAAATACATTGGAGCCGTTTATCAAGACAGGAAGTGCGGAGTGGACTGCCGATACAAAACTCAAGCATACCGGTCTGCTGGTGTATAATTTGAAGGAAGACAATAGTTTTTTTCATCCCGGCATTTATGTTTGGGACGGTGATTCGTGGGGGCCTGTTACGGGGAGCTATATCCAGCTCCCTGCATTCAATTTGCCGTGGGTAACAACAAGCCAAACGTTTAATCTGTTCGATGAAGTTTATAAGAAAAATTTCGCACCGGCGTCAACCGTTAATTACATAAGCAGCGCCGGCGCCGGCGTTACTGATTTTCCCCCTTATGATGACAATCCTGCGAATTTTTATTATGTCGTTACAGATTACGATCCGGCGGTATATGACATCATCAGTATTGCGAGCGACGGAGTTATGACTTATTCATGTATTGGAAGCGGCAAGCCGGCGGCTGAAGGGAATAATCTGCGAATAAATGTAGTTATGATAAAGAAATAGTTTTCATTCGGCATCGGAGATGCTTATGTGCATTGGCAGATTGCAAGTTGTGTTTTGTGCTGCACAGAACCTTCTGTGCATCGCAAAACCCCTTGCAGAAAGGGTGTACGACAAATTTCCCAATAAGTATTTAACGATTATCGGTAGATGTCTCCATGCGCCTCCTCGTTCCTCGTTGGCTTAGTCAACATGACGATAAAACGTTGAGATATGGGTGGAAGGGGAAGAAACGGCGGCGAAGCCGCCGTTTCTTCCCCTTCCTTTCCCCTTTTGCAGCCGCGTCATGTAACCGAGCGCAGCGAGTGGAGACATCTCCCAAAGTCGGCATTTTTACAATAAAATCGAACAAATAAATTTGAAAATATGAATACAAGCAGAAATTTGGGCGGTCGCCCGAAAAAGACAGACCCATGTACGCATCGCTATTCGTTCAGTTTGAACGATGCAGAAAATACACAGTTTCAAGCTATGCTGGATAAAACGGATTGGAAGGCAGATATAGCAAAATTCATTAAAATCTGTCTGCTCAAACGCGAAATCAAGTATGTAAAATTTGACAAGGCGGCAGTGGATTACTATATGCGATTGACAACTTTCCATTCTCAGTTTCGAGCAATCGGTGTGAATTACAGTCAGGTAGTTAAGCATCTTAAAACTGCTTTTACAGAGAAAATGGCGTTAGCTATGCTGTATAGGCTGGAAAAAGCAACGATAGAATTGGTTACAATCAATCAGAAAATTATGGATTTGACGGAGAAATTTGCGAGGAAATATTTGGGAAAATAGGCACCATTCATAAAAAATCTGTACCTTTGCCGAAAAATTACAAAACAATAAACTTCAAAGATATGATGTTTAATGAACGAATAGAACAGTTACGGAAAGAACAGGGGCTGCCATTGCGGAAATTGGCTGCTGCATTGGATATTGACACCGCTTCTTATTGCAAAATAGAAAAAGGCGGACGCCGAGCAAGGAAAGAGTATATTTCTGTTATTGCTGAATTTTTACAAGGCGACAGAGAAGAACTTTTAACTTTGTGGCTTGCAGACCAAGTTTCCGCCGTAGTGGCTGATGAAAAAAAACTATCAAGCAAAGTGTTAGATATTGTTAAACAGAATATTAAAAAATAACGATATGGACGATGCGAAAAAACAACATTTAGAATTCATTCAAAATGTAATAACTCGAATGAACACAAATTCCTTTCAAATCAAAGGAATGGCAGTAACTATCGTTTCTGCCTTAATTGCAATTTATGTGAGTACAAGCAACATTCTCTTTGTATTTTTAGGAATTATACCAACACTTTTGTTTTGGTTTTTAGATTCTTACTATTTACAACAAGAGCGAAAATTCAGAGGAGTGTATAATAATGTTTCAGGTCTAAAAAATGATGTTGAAATTATACTGTATGAAATGCCGATACATAAATTTCAGGGTGGACAGTATCGTTTCTGTAGAGTGTTCTTTTCAAAAACAATCGCTTTGCTATATGCTACTATTATATTTTTACTTTTATTTTGTGGGTTGATACTGAAATTCAAAGATTGTATAACGGTAAATTGCTAATAATATGGGAAAGAAAATTTTTATTTCGTATAAGTATGCCGACAGATTAGTTAGACAACTTCAGGGGAGTTCATTTTGGCAGCCGACAACGGTAAGAGATTATGTTGATATTTTGCAAAGCAAAATAGATAAAAGCGACCATATCAACAAAGGTGAAAATGACGGCGAAGATATGGGTTCGCTTGCAGATTCAACTATTGGCTCTAAACTTGGTGATAAAATTTTTGATAGTTCTGTTACTATTATTTTTATTTCCAAGGGAATGAAAGAAAATAAGCCAGATGAAGACCAATGGATACCTTGGGAAATATCGTATTCGTTGAGAGAACAATCACGCCAATATGCTAACAGTAAAACAAATGCAGTTTTAGCAGTAGTACTTCCAGATGAAAACGGTAATTATGAATATTTTATGGAATATAATGCTACGTGTAATAGTAATACATACAAAACAGACAGATTATTTACCGTTTTAAAAGAAAATATGTTTAATATTAAAAATCCAGAAACTCGCATATGCAATGGGAGTACTATTTATTCGGGTTATCATTCATATATTTATTCTGTCAAATGGGACGATTTGATAAACAATATCAATCAGTATATCGAAATTTCTCTTACAATTTGGCGAAATAGGAACGATTACAATATCAGGAAATCAGTGTAAATCAGTTAATAACTATAGGAAAACGATGAAAATACAAATCTTTCTTGCATCATCAGTAGATGAGTTTAAGTATGATAGGTTAACGGTTGGCGATTTCATCAACCGTCTTAATAAATTGTATCATAAAGACATGGACGACCCGAAATATGATTCAGTACAAGATTTGTTTTTTGTATTGGAAAAATGTGAAGATGAAGACAACTCCATTGTTGCACAAGGGGAAATACAGGATAGAATTGATTCCAAAATAGTTGGAAGTGATTTTGTGTTCTTATTATTCGGCAAAACCATAAAAAAATGGACGAAACACGAATTTCGATATGCCTGTGGTATTTTAAAGAAAACAGGGAAACCCAAGATAGTTGTTTATATGAGAACAGCAACCGACGAAGGGGAGCTGATAACACAAGACGAAGAAGCAGAAAAGTTCAAGTCCCGGCTAATGTCGAAAAACTATATTGGCAAGTACGCGCATATAGATACTTTGTTGTTTAACATTGTGATGTACATTATTGCTATGGATATTGATAGTGTTAAAATCAACGTGTCAAATGAAATATTGAAAGACGGAGATACGGAGATTTTATCACTAAAGAATGTTCCGGCGTGGAGTGCAAACGATGCCCTTTTACAAGCGCAAGAAGAACTGAACAAATTGGAAGAGAGGTATTTGAAACTCAAAACCGAATGGCTTAAAAAGGGACATAGAGAAGAAGTAAACATCGAATATAAAACGGTTGCTGCTGAATATGAGAAAAAACGGGAAGAAACCCAAATGCTTCGGATCCGAGTTTTCGATGATTTATGTTTGGCATCCAAAGCAATCCTCTCCGGAGGATTGACAGAAAGGCAATCTCGTGCATATCAGTTAATGGAGGAAGGAAAATGGAAAGAAGCCAACATTCTACTTAATTTTAATGATATTAAAAACGATTGTCAAAACTTAATTGAACTAAAGAAAAAAAATGACGAATTGAAGTCTGTTGCTATTGAAACAGGCAAACAGATTAAAACCCAAGCACAAGGTTTTTTGGATGAACTATTGCTGAAAATTCGTCTATCCACTTCTTTTGCCAGAAATTCAACCGATTTTGATAAGATACACGAATTTTATATCGAAGCGATAAGACATTCGCAGCACTTTGACTTGCCACAAGAAGTTTTATTTCTTTATGCTCAATTTTTAAAAGAACAACACAAAGATACAAAGGCATTAAAATATGCTATGGATTATTGTAATTGCAAGAGTGTTTCTGACTTGACAAAACAAGCCGCTGCTTTAATGTTCACTGTTAATCTGCTAAACCAGAATGAAAAAAAATATGAACTATCACAAAAATATTGGCAAAAAGCAATTGCCATTTGGAGTAGAATATTTGACGAGCATAAAAAAACAGACTTGCAAAACGACAAGGATTTGTTGTGTGAATTTCATAATTTTATATTAGAATCCGCAGATTATATTTTGTCAAACAAGTTTTTTCATGGAGAAGAAGAATTTATCGGTCCTGTAATGACGAGATTTAGGTCTTTACATGATTTATGTACGGCAGTTCGTAAAAGATATGACATTGCCATTAAGTTTCCAGAATGCATACCAGATAGCTATGTAAAAATGATAGCTAATAGAATTTTTCATTCAGAACCCAAAGAAGCACCTACTTCTTGGGATGAAGTTCGAAAAGAAAGGGATAGTTTTCTGCACTATGAAGCTATTACCCCTTTCAATCAAGGGGAAGAGTTGCTCGTTTATGCATATATCATAATGAACAAACTAAAAGAAGAAATGCCTTCAGATAAAGATGTTTTACGCTATTTTGCAAAGAGCAACTGCTACCTTTCTTCTTTAATAATCAATGCCGACCCGATTGTATCGCGTCAAATGCTATCTTTGTCCGTTGATATTTATGAAAAACTTGCACTCAGCAATGATTCGCCTCAGACTAAATTGGATATTGCCTTAGTATATACCAATTTGGGGCAAACTTTTTTGTCTGAAGATTTGAAAAATCATAACAAAACAAACGAAAAGAAAGTAGTGAAACTACACAATAAAGCCATAACTCTTTATGAAGAATTGTACAGAGATAATCCTGATATTTATTATCTCAATCTTATTATGGCTTATTCGTTAAAGGCTGAGCACATTAGAAAATATAGATATGACGATAAAAGGGACATATCCGTTGACGAAGTTAAAGCCATTAATAAATTACTGGAAATATCTAATACGATGTCGAAATCAGGCGTTGAATTTCCAATAAATATAACAAGAACAATAGTGAACGATGTGCGGCGTTTTATATGGTTAATGCTACCGTTTAATTTTAATCATGTAGAGATTGTCGAACTTAATTATAAATATGCTATTGCAATCTGTGAAAAGTATAAGAAAAAATACCCTAAAGCTTTTTCGCTCGAATTATTTAATACTTATTTTGATTATTTCAAGTTTCTTAGTTATAACAAAAGTGAATTTACGTTTGCATTAAGTTTTTTAAAAAAAGCGATTAGCTTAGCTGTTGAAATGGTAAAGACTGACAATAAGCACCAATTTATAGTATGGGACAACTTACACAATGAACTCTTTTCTGTCGAAGCCAAACAATATGCAAAAGAGAATAATGCACCGAAAATATCCGGATTGCAAGACTTAGAAGAGTATGCACTAACCGAGTTGGTTTCATGTATTACAGAAAGAGAAATTTCGCAAGTTTTTTTATTGCCGCATAACGAGCGTTATGAGCGTTATGAATATTGGCAATGGAAAGAATCTGACAATGAATTTATACGCTCTTTCCAAACATTACTTTTTAGAGCAACAATGCAACTTTCTGAAAACTATAAAAATTCCGGAAAAACCAGAGAACAAATTAATTTGCTTAGAACAGTTTTTACAAAATATCTTAAATTACTTGATGGTGGCTCAAGGTATTCAAGGCTAACTTCTACGGATAATATTAAATCCATAAAAAGTAAACGCAATGAGAAATCTGACCCGATATTGCGTGAGTATAACA
Source organism: Bacteroidia bacterium (assembly GCA_025999935.1). Classification (GTDB taxonomy): domain Bacteria; phylum Bacteroidota; class Bacteroidia; order Bacteroidales; family Azobacteroidaceae; genus Azobacteroides. The sequence goes on from BNXY01000019.1 coordinate 40,036, forward strand.
CAGTATCAATGCGTATATGTCACAAAGAATTTTTGGATATTAGAAAAGCATTGCTCGCTATTGACAGTGGCGCAATAGTGGTGTCTTCTGAATGTTATGCTTTTTTATCTTTGTTTGAAAAAGAATATATGCAAGAAAATCAAGAAGGTTGGGATTTGACAGAAGATTATGCTAAACTAATTGATGATAAATGTTTGTGTTTAGTACATACAATTGGGGAAGAAATAGCTGAACGAGAAAGCGAAGAAGGAGAAAGATTGTTTGCCGATTCTTTTAGTCTGCAAAAGCGCTTGGCAGTGTTGTCACCTATGTATTTTGAAAAAACTTTATGTTATTATCATAAGTATGACATGTATAAATGGATGCGCGTTTCTCATTTATCTGATAAACAAAGTGATAAGATAAGAGCATTCATTGCAATGAAGGATTTTTATACAATATGTAAAAGACACAAGGTTTATGATGAAATTATCAGTCAATTAAAGTCATTCAAACTCTTGCAAGAAGATGAGGCACAAGATGAGATTAAGATTAATGATGCAATAGATGAGTTATTGATGCGTCTTGATTTTATGATAAAAAACGAAGAGTGAAAAATATAAAATATGTCCGAACAACAAAATATAAAATCTAAATCCATTATTGCTTTAAATAGTTTATGAATATACAAGAAAGACATACTGCAGGCGCACAATCATTAGGATTCGATTACCAATTCTACTATTTTGTGCTGTTAGCACTTGAATTAAAACAGGGGCAAAAGATTGGTTTTGAGGTTAAAGACGATATTCATATTGATAAAGAAAATGAAACAATTTTGTTTCAGGCAAAACACACCATACACGAAAATCAAAATCTCACAACATTAGATGTTGATTTATGGAAAACATTAAATAATTGGGTGGAGTTTATTAAAACAGGGGACAAAAACTTTCTTGAAAAACATTCATTTGTTTTGGTTACAAATAAAAACGACGAAAACAATGAATTTATAGATACATTATCTTCTTTCAAAGCAAATCAGGATATTGATGCTATTCTTTTAAAATTAAAAGAATTAAAAAATAAAACAAAAGATGAAACCATAAAAAAGTATATCAATAATGTGATTTCATTAGGCAAAACAACATTAAAAATATTTTTGCCAAAAGTTACTATTGAAACAAATGCAATAAACATTATTGCTCAAGTTAAAAACAAAATATTAGAAACAACTCGACAGGCGCGTTTTGTTGATGCTATTTTTGATAATTTAACTTCAAATATATTAGCAACAAAATATTTGGAAATTGGAATAAATAGAAATGATTTTGAAATATCTTATGAGGATTTTAACAAACGATTTGGTAAGTGTTTTAGTATCGCCTTTGAAAAACAAATTTTACCAAAAAGAAATTATCCGCTTTTAGATTTTAATAATTTAGAAAAGCAGACTTTTATAAAACAATTACTTGATATTGAGGATATTGACAAGAATAAAGATGTTCAACTAATACGCAAATATACAACCCAAATGCTAAATGCAATCAGGAATTTTTCCGATTGGTTAGAGGCATACATAATTTTACCGACAGACATAGATGTATTTGAAGAAAATAATGTTTCAATTTGGAGAAATGAATATCGAGCAAAATATAGACAGATTGAACGACAAATCAATGAGGGAAAGTCCATATCTGAATTGGAAAATAATATTAGAAACTTGGGAACTGAATTAGTTGATTATTTGCGTAAACAAGATTTATCAATTCAAGGATTTCAACCTCTGGGAATTGACATGAGTAATGGACATTTTTATGCTTTGTCTGATAGTTTAAAAATAGGTTGGCATTATGATTGGGAAAATAAATACAAGAACCAATGAAAGAAATATATTACATATATAATAATGAGGCAATTGCAAGTTGTGTATTTTTGTCTGTTTTAGATAGTCTGAAAACATTAGATATTGCCCGCTCTTGTTTAATATTGCCTTTTCTGTTAGACGACAGAACTGTAAATTATTTGCTTGATAATCAAAATAATGAACTTACTTTGGAGCAGATGAAGAAAAATAAACCTTTATTATTTACTTCATTTAATAAGAGGTATTTGTCATTGTTGCCTGTAACAATAAATTCATTGATGATTTTGCGCAAATCTAATCAAATTGGAATTGGAAAAGAAATTCACATTGTCAATCTGTTGCCTATCTACAATTCAACAATGGGTGAAAGATTAAACAAAATAATTGATGTTATCCCAACATTTTTATCTGTCATCAGTATATATTCTACAAATCAACTCTACAAATCATTAAATATACAGTTATGAAATTCATTTTGCACGAAATAAAATTATGGTTTCAAAAAGAGGGAAGCGAGCCGAAAAGTTATTTCTTTTTACCCGACAAAGTAAATGTTATTACAGGCGATTCTACCACAGGTAAAACAAGCATCTGGAGCATAATAGATTATTGTTTGCTTTCAGCAAATGTCAAAATTCCTAATGGTATTTATGAAAAAGTACTTTGGTTTGGAATGCGATTTACAATAAACGGAAAAGACATTTGTATTGTTAGAAAAACGCCAAGTAATGGAGTTGTTGCTTCCGAAATATTTTTTGATTACAATTCATTTCCAGACAAACCTGAGAATAATAAAGAAATTACAGAAGTGAAATCTATATTGGATTTAGAATTTGGAATTACAGACGATTTAAAAAATTCTCTTGGGAAGGAGATTACTAATTTCTCATATAGATACTTTCTATTATTTAATGCTTTGACAGCAAAACTCATAGGAGATGATACAGCATATTTTGATACGGCATTTTTTGGAACAAAAGAATATGACAAAGCACTGCCTAATATTCTTGATTTAGCCATTGGTGTCAGTGATATGGAAAAATTAAAAGCGTTGAGAAAATTAAAAAAGATTAATACCGACATTATAGTCATACAAAAGCAAGACAAAAAGAATCAAACTAACACAAACAACTTCAATAAAGATATTTTTGATTTGATAGGTAAATGCAAGCAGAATAATTTTATGGAATATGAACATATTATTGAAGATACTGATGAGGCAATAACTATTATTCAAAGTATTGTAGAAAATAAAATTAGGACTCCTGATAATACAAAACTTTTTTCAGAAATTGATGATTTGTCCCAAAAGAAAGAACTATTACAACTTCAAATAACCGACATCAATAAATATAAAAAAGAATACAATCTATACAAGAAAAGTTTGAATAAAACGGTAGATAGCCTTCAACCCATTGAGTTTTTGCATAAAAAACTATCTGACCAATTAGTCGATTCTTACGAAACCAAAATGTTTATTGACTCGTTGGAATCTTCTTTAAAAGAAATCAAGAGCAATATTTCTAAAAAAATTGAAAAGCCATTAGAGGTGTCGGGCAATATAAAAGAATTTAAAAAGCAAGTAAAGATTATAGACACGAGAATAGAAGAATTAACTAAAATCAAAAAGAAAACAGAAACAGAATATCAAAAAGAAAGACAAAGACTTATCGTAATACTGGAAATCAAATATGCCTTAGAGCAAATATTAAAAAGAGAGCCAAATAAACCAATTGACAAGAATTTATTAAATAGTTTGACAGAAGAAAAATTACGATTAGAAAAACTTCCGTATAATATTGCTCAGATTAAACATGTGAGAAAAACGGAATTAAATGAGAGCATACAGTGGTGTTATAATCAATTAAAATCATTGTCTGAATATAAAAATGCTAAAACTGTATTTGATGAAAAAGAAATGCAACTGCAATTAATTCGAGAAGGTGAATTGTTCCCGTTAAATGTAGTTGGCAGTCAAGCAAATTATATGTTTATGCATTTGTGCTTGTTTTTAGGATTACACAAACATATTATTTTAATAGGCAATGAATATATACCTCAATTTCTATTTATAGACCAGCCAAGTATTCCACTATTTAATGATAAACAAGACGATAGAAAAAAATTGCTTGACGCATTTACATTGTTAAATTCATTTATTGATTATATTACCAATCAAAAACAAAGCCATTTTCAAATATTAATGGTTGAGCACGCTTCTAAAGAATATTGGATGGATAATAAATTGGAGTATTTTCATACTGTAGATGAATTTATTAATGGAAATGGTTTAGTTCCAAGTGTGATTTATAATAGTTAAGAATATGCAAAACACAATAATAGGAAAGATAGAAAAGATCATTGTTCATTTCGTAGGAAATAAAAATGATGGAAACGGAGTAAGAATGTCTAATTCGTTATCTAATATTGGAAATAACGAAGAACATATAATACATTTGATAAACAATAGTTTTAAGTCAGAAGAATTATTCCAATTTTATTTTATTCCCGAATTAAAACTAAACCCTGTGTATCAATTCATAACTTCTATTTTTCAAGAAAAAGAATCATTTATAGACCAATCAAAAAATTGTGCAAGGCACTTGTATGACCAATCCACCCATCCCAAAATCAAAGGTGGCGAGTTCTACACCGTTTATTTCAGAGATTGCATTATTGACGGCAAAACGGTGGATGCGGTTGGGCTGTTCAAGTCGGAAAACAAAGATACATTCTTAAAAGTTTTTCCGAAAGGCGATGGCTTTGAAATTGAAAGCGAAAAGGGAATTAATATCAACAAATTAGACAAAGGTTGTCTGATTTTCAATATAGAGCATGAGACAGGGTATATAGTTGCTGTGGTAGATAATACCAATAAAGGCATTGAAGCGCAGTATTGGATTGACGACTTTCTGCACGTCCGCCAACGAAAAGACGAATACTACAATACTCAAAACATTATGTCGCTTTGTAAAAACTTTGTCAAAAACGAATTGCCTCAACAGTTTGACGTTTCCAGAGCCGACCAAATAGACCTTTTAAACAAATCGGTACAGTTTTTCAAAGACAAAGACAATTTCAACATAGAGGAATTTGCACACGAAGTAATAGGGCAGCCCGAAGTAATAGAAAAATTCAATCAATACAAATCAGTGTATGCAAAGGAAAATGAATTGGAAATTGTGGATAATTTTACTATTTCCAATAGTGCCGTAAAAAAACAATCTCGCGTCCTCAAAAGCGTTATTAAATTAGATAAGAACTTTGACATCCACATTCATGGCAACCGCGACCTAATAGAACAAGGCAGCGACAACAAAGGCAGGTTTTACAAGATTTATTACAAAGAAGAAAACTAAAATATTATGCCCGAACAACAGAATATAGAATACAAAAGCAGTTGGCACGATGATTATCTGAAATGGGTATGTGGCTTTGCCAATGCGCAAGGCGGCAAAATCTATATCGGTATGAACGATTCCGCCACCGTTGTCGGCTTGCCCGACCAAAAAACACTGATGGAAGAAATCCCTAACAAAATCAAAAACAATATGGGGATTACCGCCGAAGTCAATCTTTTGCAGGACGGCGAACTGTACTATATTGAAATCGTTGTGCAGTCCTATTCCGTGCCTATTTCCCTGCGCGGAAGGTATTATTACCGCAGCGGCAGCGTAAAACAGGAACTCACAGGCGTAGCGTTGAGCGAGTTTTTGTTGAAAAAGGCAGGTCAAACTTGGGATAATATGCCGGAAGAAAGAGCCACAATAGCAGATATTGATGAAAATACAATCAAAAAATATCTGCGAAAAGCCGAAACAGGTGGTCGTTTGCCCGATGTAGACGGACTTACAACGGAAGAACTTTTGGAAAAACTGCGATTGGCAGAAAACGGCAAACTCAAACGTGCCGCAATCGTACTTTTTGGCAAAGACCCCGGCAAATTTTACCCGAATACCTTTGTGAAAATCGGCAAGTTTGAAGACGATGATTTCACAATTCGTTTCCAAGAAGTAGAAGAAGGCAATGTTATTGAAGTGTTAGAAAAAGTTTTACGCACACTCGACTATAAATTTCTTATCAAAAACATTTCTTTTGAAGGAATGAATCGAATTGAAACGCTTGAATATCCTGTTCCTGCACTGCGCGAAATGCTGCTTAACGCCCTGATACACCGCAATTATATGGGTGCGCCAACGCAACTTCGTGTCTATGACCACAAACTACAACTTTGGAATCATGGCACATTGCCCGTTGGTATTACCCTTGAAAAATTGTCGAAATCTCATTCTTCGTTTCCCCGTAACCCGATACTTGCAGAGGCGTGTTTCAAAGGCAGTTACATTGATTCTTGGGGCAGTGGAATTATGAAAATTGTTAATTCCTGCAAAGCAGC
>BNXY01000020.1:0-17500 GCA_025999935.1 Bacteroidia bacterium
TGCTGTACAATGTGATGGGGAAAAATTATCAGGCATTGAAAGAATATGACAAAGCGGAGGCTTCTTTGATAAAATCCACGCAGATAGTGCCTAACCGCCTGTATCCCTGGTATCTCCTTGCAAAGCTTTACGTTGAAATGGATTTGCCGGACAAAGCCCGCGAAACGGCCGCCATTGTACAAACCAAGGAACCGAAGGTGCAGTCGCAAGCGGTAAGGGAAATGCGGCAGGAAATGAAGAAAATAATTAATAATGAATAACTAACAATGAAAAGCAGTTTATTTATATTATTGCTGTCAAGCGTTTTATTGCTTGGCTGTTCGCAGTCCTCGCGTTTGGAACAAGCTTTGGAGTTTGCCGGAGAAAACCGGGCGGAGTTGGAAAAAGTATTGGCGCATTACAGTCAAAACATAGAAGACAGCTTGAAATACAAAGCGGCTTGCTTTTTAATTGAAAATATGCCGGGGCATTATTCCTATAAAAACGCGGATTGGTTAGCTCAATATTATACGGAAATCGGCGATTCGGTCAGTTTGGATTATGATTACGTAACCAATGGACAAATCGTCGAACGGATTTCCGCAAGATATTCCGGAAACAAAACACGGGAAACCGTTTTCGATTTGCAAATCCTGACCGCTAATTTTCTGATAAACAATATCGAACGGGCTTTCGCCGTATGGCAACAACCGGACGGCTGGGCTACCCATGTTTCTTTTGCCGATTTCTGTGAATACATTCTCCCTTACAAGGGATGCGAACTGCAACCCATAGACAACTGGCGGGAATACGCCGAAGACCTCTTGAAAGCCGACTTGGACACTTTGCCTTTTTGCGATTTGTACCGGAACTCCGCTTTCAAGGCGGCCACCGCTGTGAGCAAAGAAATCATTGGGCTGAACCAACAGTATTATCCCTTTGGCGGAGTAAATGCGATTCCCATTCGGGATATCATCACTTTGACAAAGATGCCTTTTGGTAGTTGCGACGATTACGCCCTACTTGCGCTTGCCGTTATGCGCAGCAAAGGCATCCCGGTCATACAGGACTATACGCCCCAATGGCCTTTTCAACCCCAATCCCATTCATGGAACATTGTCTTGAACAACAAAGGAAAAAACATGGTATTTTCGGCCGGGTCGAGCAATCCGGGCGAACTGCACAACACGGACGATAAAATGGCCAAAGTTTTCCGGAAAACGTATGCCATTAACCGGGAGATACTGCAAATACACACTTCGGAAAAATACATTCCGGCCACTTTCAAGAATTTTTTTATCAAAGACGTTACTACGGATTATGTATCCGTCAGCGATATGGAAATTGTTATTCCAAACGAACTAAAAAACCAATACCAATACGCTTACTTAGCCGTTTTCAATAACAAGGAATGGATACCGGTTCACTATGGAAAGGTATTGGGCAACAAAGTTCGCTTTACCGATATGGGCAGAAACTGCATGTACCTGCCGGTCTTTTACGGCGAACAAGGCATCGTCCCTTTCTCGGCGCCTTTGCTGCTCACTGCCCAGGGAACAGTCAAACGGTTGGAAGCCGACAAAAACAAGTTGCAAACCCTGACGGTTTATCGAAAATACTTTATTGCCGGACATTGCTACGAAGTAGGCCGTAGGATGATGGGCGGCGAGTTTCAGGCAGCGAATCAAGCTGACTTCAGGGATGCCGTTACCGTTTACAAGATTCCCGGATTTACAGTTCAATCGGGTGAAGTCCGCTTAAATACCGAAAAACCCTATCGCTATTGGCGGTACTATTCGGCAAAGGAAGGTTACAACAACCTGGCCGAACTGTATTTTTATTTACCCGGTAAAGAGCGCCCGGTCTATGGCAAGATAATCGGAACAACCGGTTCCTACACCCACCGGAAAGACAGCGAAAAGGAAGTCGTGTTCGACAACGATCCCTTGACGTTTTTTGATGCGCCCACACCCAACGACACTTGGGTGGGCATGGATTTCGGCGAGCCGGTAAAAATAGAGAAAATCGCCTACACCCCAAGAGGCGACGGCAACGACATTACTCCCGGCGATCAGCACGAGGTGTTGTATTGGGATGACAATCACTGGATTTCGCTGGGTAAACGCGAAGCAACCGACATCCAATTAGCTTACGAAAACGTTCCCGCCAACGCACTATTCTGGATTCGGAACCTGTCGCGAGGCAATGACGAACGCATTTTTACTTACGAGGACGGGAAACAAATCTGGTGGTAGAGAAACTGAAAAAATAGGTTACTACTCAGCAATAGACATCAATCAATCGTAAAATATTTATGGGTATATATATGAATTTCAATTTACAATATTAAAAACACAAAGAAATGAACATAATAAAAAAGACTATAATCTCTCTCGTTTACTTACTTATCTTTTTTGCATGTACAAATAATGAACAAAAGGATAACAAAGAAAATCCTATATTGCTAAAAGTCGGAAAAGAACCTGAAAAAGAACAAGTTTTTAAAAAATATTTTGAATTGGAAACTGTTTTACCAATTGAAACAACTAATGATTTTGTAATAACAGATATTAAGAAGGTGCTTTTATGTAAAGATAAACTTATTATTTTGGATAGAATGTCAGCTATTTGTGTTGTTGATTATGCTACTGGAAAAATAGAAACTTATTTTAAACATATTGGTCAGGGGCCGGACGAATCAAAAAATATCATAGATATAACTGTTGATGAAAAAACTGAGACTATTTTTGCCTATAATGATTTTCATAAATTACTATTTTATGATTTTCGTGGTAATTTACTCAATCAGGAAACTTTTGAAAAATTATATGGGAGCATTATTTATGATGATGGTAATGTGCTGTTTTACAATCATGCAGAAGGTTATTCCGGATATCCGTACCAGATTGAAAAATATAATCTTCAAAATAAAACTCTTGAAAAAATCGGCAAGGACAATAGGCTTGATTTCCCGGTAAGACTTTACGGTAGTCATTTTGTAAAAAGCAAAAACATCTGGTTTGGAACCCCATTTGATTTTGATTTATATTTGTATGATAATTCAAAAATAGAGCGAAAATATAAATTGGATCCGGAAACTACTCCATTGACAAAGGAGATAATGGGATTTGCAACATCCGATCCAAATAAATTTTATACTGCAAGAAAGGAAAATAATATAATGTATGGAATATGCTCTATTCGGGAAACAGAAAATTATTTAGTATTCATATCCAGTGGGCGAGGTTTTTTTATTTTCAATAAAAAAAACAATGAAATTCATTGGGAAAACTATGTAAAAGAAACAGATTTAAACCTAATGCTTTTTAATTACTTTCCGCATGACGGCAATGATAATAGAATAATGTTTATTGTCACTGCTAATGAATGGAGAAATGGCATGGGAAAAATGACAATGGATAATATCTCTGAAACTTTGAAAGAGAAAATTAATTCTTTTACAATTGAAGAAGATAGTAATCAAATATTATTATTTTACCGTGAAAAAAATTAGAACATGGCAATTGCTGTTCAAATAAACAGGAAAAGACTCAAAGCCATTACCAGCATGCCTGCTACAACTCCGGTAATGGACAGATGGTGTTTGCCGTATTTTTCGGCTGTCGGCAACAATTCATCCAATGAAATAAAGACCATGATTCCCGAAACTGCGGCCAAAACAAAGCCATTGAGGGACGGTGTCCAGAATCGAAAAAGAAAGATATAGGCCAAAATAGCGCCTACCGGTTCCGATAATCCGGACAGAAAAGAATACCAAAAGGCTTTTTTCCGGCTGCCGGAAGAATGATAAATAGGCACAGCTACGGCAATTCCTTCCGGAATGTTGTGAATGGCAATCGCCACTGTGATGGGAATCGCAATATCCAAAGATTCCAAAGCGGAAGTGAAAGTGGCAATGCCTTCGGGAAAATTGTGAATGGCGATGGAAAGCGCCACAATGGTTCCGGTGTGTTTCAGTTTGGTTGTATCCTGCATTTCTTCTACGCCATGCGCTTCGTGGGGATTGACATTTTCCGGAATGAGAAAGTCGATGAGAATAATCAGAATAATTCCGCCAAAAAAAGCGAGAATCAAATACAAGTTGCCCAATTTATCGCCGAAAGCATCGGATAATCCGGTTAAAGCGGCCGGCATCATTTCCATGAAAGAAACATAAATCATGATACCGGCGGAGAATCCCAAGGATATGCTGAGAAAATTCGTATTGGTTTTTTTAGCCAACAAAGCTATCAAACTGCCAATGCCGGTCGATAAACCGGCAACGGCAGTCAAAAGAAATGCGAATAATATTTTCGGCTCAGCAAACATATACAATTGCCTTTAGCCCGTTTTTTACCATGCAAACAAAGGATAGTCCTTCATGACGGCATTCACTTTTTGTGCAACCGATTTGATTACGGACTCATTATCCACATTGGAAAGTACCGTATCGATTAATTCTACAATGTCGCCCATCAGGGGTTCTTTGGCGCCGCGGGTGGTAATGGCCGGCGTTCCGAAACGCAATCCTGAGGTCTGGAAAGGGGAGCGGCTATCGAAAGGCACCATATTTTTATTGGTGGTAATATCGGCTTTTACCAAAGCTTGTTCGGCCAATTTTCCGGTCAAATCGGGGAATTTGGTACGCAGGTCAACCAACATCAAGTGGTTGTCTGTCCCGCCCGATACGATTTTGTAGCCTTTATCTACAAATGCTTTGGCCATGGCTGCGGCATTTTTCTTTACTTGTGTCTGGTAGGTAATGTATTCCGGTTGCAAGGCTTCATGTAAAGCAATCGCTTTGGCGGCGATGATGTGTTCCAACGGGCCGCCTTGTATTCCGGGAAAAACGGCGGAATCCAGCAAGGCCGACATCATTTTGATTTCTCCTTTCGGAGTAGTTTTTCCCCAAGGATTTTCAAAATCTTCGCCCAACAGAATTACACCGCCGCGAGGGCCGCGCAATGTTTTGTGGGTCGTTGAGGTAACAATATGGGCATATTGAACCGGATTTTTCAGTAATCCGGCGGCGATTAATCCGGCAGGATGCGCCATGTCAACCATGAAAATTGCACCGATTTCATCGGCGATTTTCCGAATTCGGGCATAATCCCATTCGCGGGAATAAGCGGACGCTCCGGCTACAATCAATTTGGGACGTTCGTTAAGCGCGATAGTCTGGAGTTGTTCGTAATCAACCTCTCCGCTATTTTCCCCCACATTGTAGGACAATGCCTGATAGACCAATCCCGAAAAGTTGACGGGCGAACCGTGGCTTAAATGACCTCCGTGCGCCAAATTTAATCCCAAAAATTTATCTCCGGGATTGAGGCAAGCCGTGAAAACCGCCATATTGGCTTGTGCGCCGGAATGGGGTTGAACATTGGCCCAGGCAGCGGAGAAAATCTGTTTCAAACGGTCAATGGCCAATTGTTCCACCTCGTCGATGAATTGGCATCCGCCATAATACCTGCGCCCCGGATAGCCTTCGGCGTATTTATTGGTTAATACGGATCCTGCTGCTTGCAAAACTTCCTCACTTACAAAGTTTTCTGAAGCTATCAACTCAATACCCGACGTCTGACGGTTGTATTCTTTGTTGATAATGTTAAAAATTAAATCGTCTCGTTTCATGTATATGTAAATATTAATTGAAAAACAAAGGTAATGCTAAAAAATCAAACCGCATGAAAAACTAAGGCTGTTTTCATTTTTTTTCAGGTCTATCCCTCGATATCTTTCCGGAAATCCGGGTATTTCATCAAAATTGAGGTTGGAATTTGGTTGATTGATTTCATACCGCACATCAAAATGAATATTGGAAATAATGATTGAAAATCCACCCACTCCGACGTACTTAATGTGTATGTCTTTATTGGAATAGTCTTCATCCAAACTGGTGGTATATTGGGTATCGTATATGCCGGCAAAACCGGTTCCAACGAAAGCGCTGAAAATGAAAGGCTTGTTGCTTACAATATTGTATCCGGTTAAAAAATTGCCCCGGACAGATTTGGAATTAATATCCATATAAGTGGGAGGGGCGTATGTGTCCGGTACATTTTCAAGAGGTAGTGAAAAAGAAATTCCCATCCGGTAATAATTCCATGCAATTTCCGGTTGCAAAAAAATACGTTTTATATTGAATCGGGCAAATCCGTTAATCAAATAACCGTTTTTATTGGTATAAGAATCATTCGGAATGGCTTCATCATTGTAGAATGTTTCATAACGAGTGGTTGATAAGGCGTTTAATCCTACTCTAATTCCCCAATTAACTCTTTTTTGTTGGGCAAAAGATTGATTTCCCGTCATTGAAAAGAAAACAATCAAAGCGGAAATAAAAATGGAACAATATTGCAGATTTTTCTTCATCTCATTTTTTCTTTCTTACACTCCAGCCGAATTTGCCGATTAAATCGCCCAATCCGTAATAATTTCCATGTGCATAAACCAACAGATTGGCTTTTTTCATATCGAAAGCGCCGGTATCCGAATCAATAAATTTTTCATCCGCCAAGATATTAACTACTTCTGCAATAAACATATCATGTGTTCCGAAAGCAATGATTTCTTTTACGCAACATTCGATGCATAAAGGGGCTTCTTCGATGTAAGGCGCATTCACTACATGCGCTTTTGCCGGCGTTAAATTCATCTCTTTGAACTTGTTGTAATCTTTTCCGGAACGAACGCCCGCCCAATCGGTTGCATAAGCCAGCTCTTCGGTGGTCAGATTAATCACAAATTCCATGTTTTTTTTAAGTATCGGATAAGAATGTCGTTCGGGACGGACGGATATATAGCAGAGGGCGGGGTCGGAGCAAATCGTTCCCGTCCACGCAATGGTCAGAATATTGTATTCGCTCTCGTTTTTTCCCACCGTTACCATGACAGCGGGTAGGGGATAGACGAGCGTTCCCGGTTTCCAATCTTTCTTCATAACAAAACGATGTCTTCTTTTTTAATTTTCAGTTCGCAATATTGGCATTTCAGTGTCACATTTTTCTTGTCAATCACTTGAAAGTGCGTTTTCATCGGCTCATTGTTCGTGATGCACTTGGGATTGTTGCACTTGACAATGCTTGTCAATTCATCGGGCAGTTGGAGCAATTTTTTTTCTACCACTTCGTAATCCCGGATAATATTGAGTTTAACTGCGGGAGCAATCAAAGAAATACGGTTGATTTCATCTTGTTCGAAAAATTTACCGGCGATTTTCAGGATGCCCTTGCTACCCATTTTTTTACTGTCGAGGTTGTATCCGATGGTAATCGGTGTTTTCAGTTTCTCAATATCTAATAAAGAAACCACTTTAAACAGTTGTTCCGAGGGTATGTGGTCGATAACAGTTCCGTTTTGCAGGGCGGCTATCTGTAATTCTTTTTTATTTGGAGACATATCACATTTAATTTAAATAATTCCTAATACATCGCTGATAATGGCTTGGCGGGCAAAGACACCGTTTTTAGCCTGTTCAAAATAGTAGGCTTTCGGATTATCGTCCACATCGTAGGCGATTTCATTGACACGGGGTAGGGGATGGAGAATCCGCAAATTGTCCCTGCTATTGTTCAGCATACAGTTTTTGAGTATGTAAACATTTTTAACTTTCTCGTATTCAATTAAATCCGTAAATCGTTCGCGTTGGACGCGAGTCATATACAAAACATCCGACTGATTGATTACGTCTTCCGAAAATTCGGTATATTCTTGGAATGGAATCTTGTTTTCTTCGAGAAATTGTTTGTAAATATCCGGCAATTTCAGTTCTTCCGGTGCAATAAATTTAAACTGTGGCTGAAAATGCGACATCCCCACGAGTAGGGAATGGACGGTTCGCCCGTATTTCAAATCGCCCACCATGGTAATGGTCAGATTTTCCAATTTACCCTGTGTCTTGTAAATGGAATACAAGTCGAGCATGGTTTGCGAAGGATGCTGATTGGCGCCGTCACCGGCGTTAATAATTGGAATATCCGTTATTTCCGAAGCGTATCGGGCGGCGCCTTCCAAATGGTGGCGCATGATAATCAAATCGGCATAATTACTGACCATTTTGATGGTGTCTTTCAGCGTTTCTCCCTTGGACGAACTGGTAGTAGAGGCGTCGCTGAAACCGATTACCCTTCCGCCCAAACGGTTGATAGCAGTTTCAAAACTCAAACGGGTTCGTGTGGACGGCTCAAAAAAGAGCGTAGCACAAACTTTTCCTTCTAAAAGCTTTTGATTCGGATTCGTTTCGAAAGATTCCGTCTTTTTCATCAAACGAATGATGTCCTCTTTCGATAAATCGGCAACTGAAACAAAACTCCCTTTCTTCATGCAAAATAATTTAAAAGTTCAACGTTTTTTATTGCAAGTTTTGCATACAAATGTAAGAATTTTTTGTCATGTAATAATAAAAATACGATTTTTTTTTGTATTTCAAAAATATTGCGTAATTTTGCTAAATATTATTATAATTTCGGAGTAGATAATACAATTCAATATGAAATTAAAATAAAACAGAAGGTTAATCTTAAAATAATTTGCTTATGGTAGAATGAAAGATAATGAAAAAAAACACGCAAAAATACTTTGTATTTTGTACCTCTTAATTTTAAAAAATGAAAAAAATCACAATTAATAAAATTTTATAATCACTTAATTTTAGTTAAAAAAATGAGAATAGTAAATTCAATTATCGTATGCCTATTCGTAGGCTTGCTCGCATCGTGCGTAGAATCAGAAAAGTCACCCGTTTCCGACCCGAAAGCGACTCCGGAAGCGAAAGCGTTGTTTGCCCGCTTGCAGAAATTGCAGGACAAAGGGGTTATGTATGGCCACCAAGATGACCTGATGTGTGGAAGGTCCTGGTGGTATGAAGAAGGCCGTTCCGATACCAAAGATGCCGTAGGAGACTATCCGGGCGTTGCCGGTTTTGAATTGGGAGAAATAGAACGGAAACAAGAAAGAAGTTTGGATTCCGTATCTTTCGCCCAAATTACCGAACAGGTAAAACTCTTTTACAAAAAGAACGGCGTTATTACCATCAGTTGGCACGCTACCAACCCCATCACGTCCCAATATGAGGGAAAGAAAGAACCCAACGGTTTTGGCTCGGCTTGGGATGTAGCAAGCATTTCCGCCGACAGTTTGAATGCCGTAAAATCCATTCTTCCCGGCGGCGAAAACCATGAAATGTTCAATCAATGGTTGACTACTTTGGCCGATTATTTCCTGACATGGAAAGATGATAACGGCAAATTGATTCCTTTCCTTTTCCGTCCGTATCACGAACATTCCGGCAGTTTCTTCTGGTGGGGCGATACCCGTTGCACGGATGAAGAATACGCTTCTTTGTGGAGATATACGGTCGATTTCCTGAGAGGAAAAGGATTGCACAATATATTATATGCGTATAACACGGATAAAGTTTATTCTGTGGAACAATTCCTGAGAGGATACCCCGGTGATGAATACATTGATATGCTTTCAATCGACTGGTACGGCCAAGGCGAAGAATTTAATAAAGTTGTCGATGAAGGTTTGGCTTTTACCACCCAACTGGCTCAAGAAAAAAATAAATTGCATGCTTTAAGTGAATGCGGCCCTATTAGCGAGGATTTGCAAAATATTCTGAAAAAATATAAATCATCCTATATCCTAACTTGGCGGAATGCGCCGATGCGTGGTTTCCCCGGAGGATTTACTTTCCCGACCCTCGAAGAATTGGAAAAAATGCCGGGCTTTAATCGTGAAGCCTACGAAGAGATGTTGAAACGACCCAAACCGGAAGATTTGTTGAAAATCATGTACAATGATCCGCAATATTTATTTTTGAACGATATACAAGAAATAAAATAATATAACAGATACGAATGAAAACAAAACAAATAATTTTATCCATGGCGGGGCTAATCGGTTTATCCGTATTGGCTGGATGTGGTTCAAAATCGGACGGTTATACACGTGGAGTCGGCCTTTATCCGGGAAATCCGGAAGAAACCTTTGCGCCGGAATTGGTAGTAGATAATTCTACTTACCGGAATGTAGCGGAACTGAAAAGCGCCTATCACTCTTCAAGTTATGACTACAATCTTACCGCTCAGTTAGTAACCGACGGACTTATCTCAACGATTGAACCGGCTACCATCAATGTTTCAACCCAAAATGGCGATTTGAAGAAAAACGAACGTGAATGGTTTTTCGATGGAAAAAGCGATTCCAAATATGTTGTAAAAGGAGATGATGTTTATCTTCAATTGGATTTGAATAATCTCGACATATCCGTTGATAAAATCGTGTTGGCCGGCAGCGTGACATTGGATGCCGCAAAAGCCAAAGGATATGAAGTCGTTGCTTATGGTTCGAATGACGGAACAAATTGGGATGTATTGGGACAAGAGAAGGGTAGTGGATACATTGGAACGGAAAGACCTCCCTTCCGCTTTAGAATGCCGTCCGGAACGCCTCCTCCTCCCGCTCAGAAAGAACCGGCGCCGTCTCCAGTCACTTTCCTTTATACACCAACGCTTTCTGATGTTCCGGCTTCAAATCCGTTTGCCGGATTCGGTTTTGGCGGCGCTAATGGTAATATCACGAGGGTGCTGAATCAAGAAATCGTTTTGAAAGAGCCGGTTAATTATGCCCATTATAAAATCGCTTTGAAATCGCCGAGCGCTATCGAGTGGTCTTTTACCGATTGGGATTATTATAAAAATAATGAGTTGTTGATTCTTCTTCCTTCCTATTATTTCAATAGCGCATGGAAGAGCGCCGGAACAGGCGAAGAATGGGTGTATGTTGATTTTGGCGCTTCAGCAGCTATCGATAAAATCAATTTGCATTGGATAAACAAAGCCCTTGCCGGAAATATTCAGACTTCTGAAGATGCAAAAACATGGAATGATGTAGCGGCATTGCCGAGTGGAACAGAAAAAAACGATGAAATTTCCGTATCAGCCAAAGGACGTTATGTTCGCGTGTTGATGAAAGAGGCCGAAAACAATCAACCCTACATTTTGAGTGAATTGGAAGTCTATGGAAAAGGCGGCTTGGCGGCGCGTCCACATGCCGAACCTAAAAAAGATGGAAATCAGCAATACCTGAGCGGCGGAGACTGGAAATTGCAACGTGCATCCGAAGTCAATGCCAATGGCGAAGAAATTTCCAAACCGGGTTTCGGCGTGGACAAATGGGTGATTGCAACTGTTCCCGGAACCGTATTGTCAAGCTATATAAATATAGGAGGCGTTCCTGATCCGAATTATGCCGACAATATATTGCAAATTTCCGAATCATTCTTCTATTCCAATTTCTGGTATAGAAATGAATTTACACTTCCTTCCGATTTTACAGACGACAATGTATTCCTGAATTTTGACGGAATCAACTGGAAAGCCAACGTTTTCTTGAACGGTCAAAAAATCGGCAATGTGGATGGCGGATTTATGCGTGGAAAATTCAATGTGACTGATTTACTTACCAAGGGAAAAAATGTTCTTGCAGTTGAAATCATTAAAAATGCACACCAAGGAGCGATCAAAGAGCCAACCGCTTTTAGTCACGACCAAAACGGCGGTATTCCGGGAGCCGACAATCCTACTTTTCACGCAACAATCGGTTGGGACTGGATTCCGACGGTACGCGGTAGAGACATTGGCATCTGGAACGATGTATTCCTGACGCATACCGGATCGGTAACGATAGAAGACCCGTTTGTACGCACAGAACTCCCTTTGCCGGATACGACATCGGCTAAAGTATTTATTGAAGTTACTTTGATAAATACTTCGGATAAAGAAGTGAGCGGTAAATTGACAGGTTCCTTCGGAGAAGCTAAATTTGAAAAAGACGTAACTTTGGCTTCCGCTGAAACGAAAGTGGTTAATTTAGATCCGACAACGAATCCGACTTTGGCTTTGCAAAATCCGAAACTTTGGTGGCCTAAAGGATATGGAGAACCCTATTTGTATGATGTAAAACTGAGTTTCGAAGCCAATGGAAAAACATCCGATGCCACTCAATTCAAATCGGGCGTTCGCCAAATGACATTCGACGAAAATGTTTATACGCCAAGCGGACAACAACTGGGATTCGGATTTGGCGGTGAGCCTCGGAGATTAAGTTTATTCGTAAACGGCCGTCGTTTCATCGGATTTGGTGGAAATTGGGGCTTTGGCGAATCCAATCTGAATTATCGCGGACGTGAATATGATGTAGCCGTAGCTTACCATGCAGATATGAACTTTACAATGATTCGTAACTGGGTAGGTCAAATTGGCGACGAAGAATTTTACGAAGCTTGCGACCGCCACGGTGTGATGGTTTGGCAAGATTTCTGGCTGGCTAACCCGGTTGATGGTCCCGATCCTTATTATTCGGATTTGTTTAATGACAATGCGAAAGATTTTATCAAAAGGATACGAAATCACCCGTCTATCGGTATTTATGTAGGACGTAACGAAGGAAATCCCCCCGCTGTAATTGATGATTATTTGCGTGCGGTTATTCCGCAGTTACATCCGGGAATCCATTATATCTCCAACTCTGCAAGCGGCGTAGTAAGCGGCGGCGGCCCATATCGCGCTTTGCCCATAAGAGATTATTTTTCTACTTACGGACACGATAAATTCCACAGTGAAAGAGGTATGCCGAACGTAATGAACTACGAAAGTTTGGTTCAAACTTTCAGTCCGGAGGCTTTATACCAAAATACAACAGAAACGCCTAACGGCCAATGGGGAATTCATGATTATACTTTAACCAGCGCACAAGCGGCATCTTCGTTCAACGGCTTGATCGAAAAAGCCTTTGGTAAACCAAAAGATACCAAACAATTTGCCGAATGGGCGCAATGGATTAATTACGATGGTTATCGTGCTATCTTCGAAGGGCGTAGCGAACACCGCAGAGGAATGTTGTTGTGGATGAGTCACCCGGCGTGGCCGTCCATGGTATGGCAAACTTACGATTATTATTTCGATCCGAACGGTGGCTATTTTGGTTCTAAAAAAGCATCCGAACCCATTCACATCCAATGGAATCCGATTCGGGATGACATAGAAGTGGTTAACTATCATGCGCTTGATCACAAAGGAGTCGTAGCAAAAGCGCAACTAATCAATCAAGATGGTTCCGTACAATGGGAAAAAGAAGTGCAATTCGATATTAAGGAAGATGCTACCGTAGCTTGTTTCCCGCTCGAATTTCCTGCAAGTTTGTCCGATACCTATTTCATCAAACTCGCTTTGACGGAAGACGGCAAATTGCTTTCCGAAAACTTCTATTGGAGAGGTAAAGAAGATGGTAATTACAAATCATTACTCCAATTGCCAAAAGTAAATTTGACTACGAAAACAACGGCAACGAAATCCGGTAATGAATGGCATTTGACAACGACCTTGAAGAACGACACAAAAACGCCGGCCTTGATGATTCGTTTGAAAGTGGACGGGTCGAAAAGCGCTGAACGCATTCTTCCGGTATTTTTCAGTGATAACTACTTCTTCCTGATGCCGGGAGAAGAAAAGACCATCACAATAAAACTATCCGATAGCGATACACGCGGAGAAAAACCGGTAGTAAACGTTTCCGGTTTCAATTTGTAATTGATATCAAACAGGTATTGTCGGAATGATAGATACCTCACTAAACAAAAAAGGTTGCCCTATTTCGAGGCAACCTTTTTTGTTGTTATATTTTATATTTCATGCTAATCTGATACATCCGGACTACTTTCTGTCATTGGAGCGTTCCTTTAAATATTTCAAAGAAATATAGGTTTTCTCACTTTCGGGACTTTTCTCATAAATACCTCTATTATAGGTATGTACGGAAGATATGCCCTTGGTGTGCAATTTTATAACGGTTGATGCAATGATAGGCAAAATCAAAAAAATAGCCTGTATATATCAATCATATATGAGTTCAGGCTTTATCTTATCTGTTCTTTGTCCATAAGAACTAAAATTAATCCGTTCTTCTTCATAATCATCTTCATATAGTGTTTTATGTAAATATTCTTCTAAAACTCCAATTCCCATTTTTACATATTCATCAGAATAGGCAATATTACATTCTGACAAGATAGTCATCGTCCTACACATCCATTCTTCTATCTGCTTTGTATTAGCGCTTTTTTTATGTTGTGCGTAATGATTTATAGCTCTATTGATTATAACTTTTGCTTCTTCCTTACGTGCCTGAGAATTAGCAAATAAACGTCTATAATGGATTAAAGATTCTTTAAATGAAATATCCGCCTCAGCCCACTTTGAATTCTTACTTTGGGCAACGCCCAACTTATTATAGAGATTAGCCACATAATCACACTCATATCTATTGTATGTTTGTGGTACGCTATCTGCCAACTTCTCATAGATTTTTAATGATTTACGAAAATAATCTTCTGCCACTTCGTAATAATTGTCGTTTTCGTTCTCCTTCTTCTTAGCATTTTTATAATTATCGCTTAATAGCAGTTTACCTATACTATCACATACTTCAGCTCTTTCCGGCATGTATTTTAAGGAGTCTTTTCCAAAAAAACGCAAAGCCCCCTCATAGAAATCTTTTTTGTCGGGGATTTTTTTGGGATCTTCACTTATCGCCTTACCCAAAGCATAATAAAGCTTTGCTTTATATATACTGTCCATTTGTAACTTTTCTTCTATTTCCTTCGCTTTACGCAAGTATTTTTCTGCCTCGCTTAGCGATTTTTCTTTCAACAGTAAATTACCCGAAATAAAATAGGCTTCCATTTTTGCAGAATCAGGTATTGATGTATTTTTAGCCTCAAACGGGTTTAAAAACTTTTTGTTAAATTTATTCAAATTTTTAAGAATTTTCAATTGGCCTTGATAAAGCTTTCCCTCTTCACCTTTAATTAATTTTTCCCACTCGCCATAACGTTCATTTGCATCCTTGTCTCTTTTTTGTCTATAATAGAACGTAATAAGTGGAATTCTACATTCAAACAAATGAGAAATGGAATCTGCTTTTTTGTAGTTAGCTTCCGACTCCTCAAAATCAAACACGAATTCGAGAAGTTGGGCTTTTAAGATATGTAAATATGCGAGTCCTTCTAAATTCTTTACATCTTCTAAATTATCTCTTTTACCGACACTTTCCCCTCTAATCGTATCAAGAGCCAATAGGGCGGAATCTGTCTTGTTCTCATCGAAAAACTTGTAGGCAGTTTTGGCTAATGAAGAATATTTATTTTCCCCCATGTAATAATAGTCGTATTCAGCTTTTATGAAATTGCGAAAATCATTCAGTCTTTTCTTTTCCCATTTTGATGTTTTTTGTTCGTTCCTTACGGAATCTAATCTGTCTGTTAATACCGAGTTGATACACCTCGTTTCATTTAACTGTTGGATTGTATCTTTCAACTGTTGGTATATGTGGCAAATAATGCTATCTCTGACTCCTATAATGCTATCTTTTAATTCTATAGTGCCATTGCTATTGCAAATCTGTTGCACTAATGTATTTATACAGCGATCTTGCCGTTTATTATATTCTTCGTAGTATTTTTTAGCATCGGAATCCTTCGGGTTTTGTTCATAAAGCTGCAAATATGTTTTGTAAGCGTTTAAAGTATCCCCAACTATATTTAATAAATCATAAGCCTTTTCTTTTAATGAATCGCATTCCTTACTTTTTTTAACCAAATTTTTTATTTCATTTTCCCATGAACCATACTCTTCAAGGAATTCTACTTCTTCCCCTACCTTTTTGTAATCTCCACTATTAAAATATCCCAATAATGTTGTATATTTTTTGCATAATTCATCTGTTGGTACTAAGTCTTGTCCATTAATTACTATGCTGCGCTGCAACAGTAAAAACAGTATGAGTATGTATAGTAAATTCCTATTTTTCATAATATTTCTAAATTTTAAATTATTGTGAATTTTTTCAAATTAAATCTAATTGTTCAGTTTTTTTAATTCCTCATACGCTTCATTTTGATGCAGTTTAGGATGCAGTGAATCAGCTCGCTCCAGCATTTTTTTCTTAGCTTCCGGTATTTTATAATTTTTTCCTTTTTCTAAAAACAAACAATATCCGGTTGTATCATTATTCAAAAACTTTTTTAAATTGTAAAACTTTTCGAAAGCATTGTCAAAATTACGGGCTTTAAATTGGTCTTCTGCCGATTGTAGAAGCATTTTATACTGTATATTCCGTATTTCTTGTCGAGCCTCATATTGATTTTTAAGAAGCTCTTTCTGTATTGAATCACGTTCGTAGATACCTTTAGTAATTTTTTCTTGATTTTCTTCTATCTTTTTTCGATCCCCACAATATGAGCAACAAGTAAGTACCAAACCTATTAGGCTCAATGTACCTACAATGTCTGCGATTGTTGCTAAGTTTAACCTTAACCATTTCCAGATCTTTTTAAAGCGCTCCCCAATTTGAACAAAGTGTTTTTTCATTTTCATTTTCTTGTCTTCCAGCTCCATCAAAAGACTTGTTGTTAAATTGTTTTAAAATACGAAAGCGCAGGAACTGTTTAATGTCTTATTTGTCTAA
The DNA here is from genome assembly GCA_025999935.1 of Bacteroidia bacterium. GTDB lineage: Bacteria > Bacteroidota > Bacteroidia > Bacteroidales > Azobacteroidaceae > Azobacteroides. The sequence goes on from BNXY01000020.1 coordinate 16,510, forward strand.
GAGGCATCTCCAAACACCAAGGAACAAATAAACAACAGAACCTGCGCCCTTATCTGTATATAAAACAATTACATACAAACAGAGCGCAAGCGTTTGTTGCCTACTATACTTGTTCCTTATTGTTTTTAGAAAATTTGGAGATATTCTTAGACAAGTATAATATCTTAAAACGCTTACGTTAATCAAATTAAGTCCTTCCGATAACCAACTCTTTGATTATCAGAATTGCCACAAAATTAGCAAAATATATTTATTCAATGGCAATATTTTCAAGTATTTTTATTATTTGGGGAGTTTTATGGAAAGAAAAGTATTATTTTTGTGATGCAGTAAAAAAACAGAAGTCATGGGAACAATAACCTTAACTTACAATGAACGAAACGTTCAAGTAATGAATTTGTTGAATTATATTTTGGCAAGCGGACTTTTAGTGACTATAAATCCTTTATTATTCTTGGCGGAATCATTTATTATTGAACGCTTTAAAAACGAAAAAAACCTGTCAGGACTTAAAGACCTAACAGGTTTCTAAAAAAAATGGCGGCTACCTACTCTCCCACTAACGCGCAGTACCATCGGCGCAACCGGGCTTAACTTCTCTGTTCGGAATGGGAAGAGGTGGAACCCCGGCGCTATAACCACCTGAATGTCTGTTTTGAGTTGAAAGTTGAAAGTTATTTTTTCAATTTTCAATTGAATTAACATAAAGGTAAAACAAGAACGAGGAGAGTGGTAAGTTTTAAGTTTTAAGTTTTAAGTGGTAAGTTTTAAGTTTTAAGTGGTAAGTTTTAAGTGGTGCGAGGCACAACTTATTACTCAATACTTAATACTTAATACTTATAACCTAATACTTATAACTTATAACCTAATACTTATAACTTATAACTTAAAACTTAATACTTATAACTTATAACTTAAAACTTATAACTTAAAACTTATAACTTATAACTTAAAACTTATCCGAAAGACAAGTATTCGGGTAATTAGTACT
>BNXY01000020.1:20000-45542 GCA_025999935.1 Bacteroidia bacterium
GGATTGTCACCTTCTCTGATTCAACTTTCCAGTTGATTCCACTTTACCGATTTCTTGCTACAACGTGGTCCTACAACCCCGGTATTGCCTGGACAATGCCGGTTTGGGCTGTTCCGCGTTCGCTCGCCACTACTTGCGGAATCACTTTTGTTTTCTCCTCCTGTGGGTACTTAGATGTTTCAGTTCCCCACGTTTGCCTTCCTTGCGGAATGACAGGCCTTCAACCTGCCGGGTTGCCCCATTCGGAAATCAGGGATTCTAACGGTTATTTGCACCTAGTCCCTGCTTATCGCAGCTTATCACGTCCTTCTTCGCCTCCAAGAGCCAAGGCATCCACCGTCTGCCCTTTCTTTCTTATCTTTCTTTGTTTAGTAAACCAGTATTCAGTGAACCTGTAAACGAGACTGCTCTTGTTTACTTGTTTACTTATAACTCGTTTACTCAACTAAATTTTGTTGCTCTACTTGTTCTTGTTTTTGTTACCAATATGTCAAAGACCGTTTTCTAATGGACAATTGATAATTGATAATTGACAATTACTTCTTTGCTTTCATTGTCAATTGTCAATTGTTAACTGTCAATTGATTTGTGGAGAATAAGGGAGTCGAACCCTTGACCCCCTGCTTGCAAGGCAGGTGCTCTAGCCAACTGAGCTAATCCCCCAATTTTAGTGATTAATGGTTAGTGATTAATGATTAATGTATTTCATTAACCATTTATCATTAATAATTAATCATTATTTGAAGTAGTCCCAGGCAGAGTTGAACTGCCGACCTCTACATTATCAGTGTAGCGCTCTAACCAACTGAGCTATAGGACTGTTTGCAATTACGATTTTCAAATTACGAATTACGTTGTTGCTTCATCCGTAATTTTTAATTCGTAATTCGTAATTGGGCTACGCCCTACCGGTCGAAGTTATCCTCTTTCCTTCCCAACTTCTTCCTTCAGGAATAACTCTTCTCCTTTAATTTTATAATTATTCCATAGTTTACGTAGTACAGAAAAAAAACGCGCCGTTGTAAGATTCCGGAACTCCAGAAAGGAGGTGTTCCAGCCGCACCTTCCGGTACGGCTACCTTGTTACGACTTAGCCCCAGTTACCAGTTTTACCCTAGGACGCTCCTTAACGGTTACGTACTTCAGGTACCCCCGGCTTCCATGGCTTGACGGGCGGTGTGTACAAGGCCCGGGAACGTATTCACCGCGCCATGGCTGATGCGCGATTACTAGCGAATCCAGCTTCACGGAGTCGAGTTGCAGACTCCGATCCGAACTGGGAGAGGGTTTGGAGATTAGCATCCCGTCGCCGGGTAGCTGCCCTTTGTCCCCCCCATTGTAACACGTGTGTCGCCCCGGACGTAAGGGCCGTGCTGATTTGACGTCATCCCCACCTTCCTCACACCTTACGGTGGCAGTCCCGCTAGAGTCCCCAGCTTGACCTGATGGTAACTAACGGTAAGGGTTGCGCTCGTTATGGCACTTAAGCCGACACCTCACGGCACGAGCTGACGACAACCATGCAGCACCTCGATATCTGTCCTTGCGGCCTGACTGCTTTCACAATCATTCAGATACCGTTCGAGCCCGGGTAAGGTTCCTCGCGTATCATCGAATTAAACCACATGTTCCTCCGCTTGTGCGGGCCCCCGTCAATTCCTTTGAGTTTCACCGTTGCCGGCGTACTCCCCAGGTGGATTACTTAACGCTTTCGCTTGGCCGCTTACTGTATATCGCAAACAGCGAGTAATCATCGTTTACTGTGTGGACTACCAGGGTATCTAATCCTGTTTGATACCCACACTTTCGTGCTTCAGTGTCAGTCGTGGCCTGGCAAGCTGCCTGCGCTATCGGAGTTCTTCGTAATATCTATGCATTTCACCGCTACACTACGAATTCCGCCTGCCTCGTTCACTCTCAAGGCCGACAGTTTCAACGGCAGTTCTCGAGTTAAGCTCAAGTATTTCACCGCTGACTTATCAGCCCACCTACGCACCCTTTAAACCCAATAAATCCGGATAACGCTCGCATCCTCCGTATTACCGCGGCTGCTGGCACGGAGTTAGCCGATGCTTATTCGAAAGGTACATACAAAACAGGACACGTCCTGCACTTTATTCCCTCTCAAAAGAAGTTTACAATACATAATACCGTCTTCCTTCACGCGATTTGGCTGGTTCAGTCTCTCGACCATTGACCAATATTCCTCACTGCTGCCTCCCGTAGGAGTCTGGTCCGTGTCTCAGTACCAGTGTGGGGGATAAACCTCTCAGTTCCCCTAAGGATCGCCGGCTTGGTGAGCCGTTACCTTCACCAACTACCTAATCCTGCGCATGCCCATCCACAACCGAAATTCTTTAGCAAATACCTCCATGCGGAGCCCCTGCTTTATGCGGTATTAATTCGCCTTTCGACGAGCTATCCCCCTGTTGTGGGTAGGTTGCATACGTGTTACTCACCCGTGCGCCGGTCGCCATCCGAAATGCTGCCCCTCGACTTGCATGTGTTAAGCCTATCGCTAGCGTTCATCCTGAGCCAGGATCAAACTCTTCTTTGTTATTTTGTTATTTTTTTTATCTCTTTCGCCCGGTGTATTTAAGTTTTAAGTTTTAAGTTTTAAGTTGTAAGTTTTAAGTTTTAAGTTTTAACACTTCAAACCTTAAACCTTAAACTTCAAACTTCAAATACTTTCTTTTTGACAGGTTCTTTTTCTTTTTACCCAATAAAAACTTCCGCTTTTATTGGCTTGTACTACGTAATATGGAAATCTTTCAAAGATCGTTTTGCGCTTTGCTTTTCGCTTGCCCTCGACAGGGGGCGTTTCCCAAAGCGGATGCAAAGGTACTGCTTTTTTTTTATCCCGCAAATGTTTCTTACTGTTTTTTTATACTATATATCATATATTACTGTGTGTCAATAAAATATTTTTTTATTTGACAGCTTCGATTTTATATCCGGCTTGCTGCAATTGATACAAAAGACCGTCTTTTCCGACCAAATGTCCGGCGCCAACAGCAATGAAAGAAGATTTTTCCAGCATGATAGCCGGTAATTTTTGCAGCCAATTATCATTCCTGTCTTTAATCAAAAGATTAATTTCTTCCGGAGTGGATGGACACAGTTCGTCTTCTGATGTAACAAAAAGATCGTTCAATGCATTTAAATCAGCCTTTTCATAACTGCTAAGTAATAGATCTATTTCTTTAGACATAATCAAATCTATATTTTTAAGGCTACACAACAAAATATCGGCCTGACGCTGCAAAGATGAAGAATTGAAAAGTGTATAAATCTGATATTCAATCGTTTCCAATCCAACAACCGGCTTTTGTTTTTTTATAGCTTCTTTCTGGACATAAGTATCTATTTGATCTTCCGAATTAAAGCCCGGCATTTTTTTCGTTAAATTCAATACCACAACCAGCGTTTGAATGAGCGAAGGTTTTAGTTGACCTAACTGATCTAATCCGGCTCCTAAAAGAGGTGTCAATTGTTTGTTCACATAATCGTAATCTTCGTCGGAATATAATGAGTGATAGGTCGTATCGGCCGGCATCATTGCTTTTGACATTATCTGCATTTGCTGAGTATTATCTAAAATAATTTCTCCTACAATCTGTTCAGAGGATTCAAATGCAGTTCTTGCGCCCGGAATACTATCTAAATAGGCGCCCGGTTTCAAGTGAAAAGTTCCTAAAATATAGGACGGTTTTGCTAAGTTTTTACCCGAAATTTTCCACAATAGAGAGCCGGTCGGATAATTTTCTGCAAATAAGTGACAAGAAACAACAACTGATACAACGATTAACAATAATTTTTTTGTTTTCATATCTATTTTTTTTAGGTGATTACATTCTTTCGGGGACATTAATTCCCAGAAGTTTAAATCCGGTTTCGATGATTTCTCCTGTGTTTTTGGATAAAACCAAACGGAGTTTTTTTGTTTCGGAATTTTCTTCTTTCAGGATGGAATAATCGTGGTAGAATTGATTAAATTCTTTTACCAAATCGTAAATATAATTGGCGATTACCGCAGGACTGAAACTATCGGCAGCTTCCTTAACTATGGCGGGAAATTCGGATAATAGCTGAATGAGATTTTCTTCCTTTTCGTTGATGGGAGCATTGGCGGCAATAGCGGGGGATTGCGGGTCAAGCCCGCAATGACAGTCTTCGGAGGCTCTTCTCAACACGGATTGGATGCGAGCGTAGGTGTATTGGATGAAAGGGCCTGTATTTCCGTTGAAATCAATGGATTCTTTGGGGTTGAACACCATATTTTTACGAGGGTCAACTTTCAGGATGAAATATTTCAATGCGCCCAGACCTACAATCCGGGAAACTTCGGCGGCTTCTGCTTCGGAATAACCTTCCAATTTTCCCAATTCTTTGGAGGTTTCTCCAGCGGTAGCAATCATTTCTTCTACCAAATCGTCGGCATCGACCACGGTTCCTTCGCGCGATTTCATTTTTCCTTCCGGCAATTCTACCATGCCGTAAGAGAAATGCACCAGACCTTTACCGAATGTAAATCCTAATTTATCTAATAACAAGGAGAGTACCTGAAAATGATAGTTTTGTTCGTTGCCCACCACATACACCATTTTGTTTACAGGATAATCGTCGAAACGCAATTTTGCCGTTCCAATGTCTTGTGTCATATAAACGGAGGTGCCGTCGGCGCGGAGCAAGAGTTTTTCGTCTAAACCATCGGGGGTTAAGTCCGCCCAGACCGAGCCGTCTTCTTTTTGGTAGAAAACGCCTTTTTTCAAGCCTTCCAAGACTTTTCCCTTGCCTTCTAAATAGGTTTGCGATTCGTAATATATCTTGTCGAAATCGACGCCTAAGGCTTTGTAGGTTTCATCAAAACCGGCATAGACCCAAGTATTCATTGTTTTCCAAAGGGATACGGTTTCGGCATCGCCGGCTTCCCATTGGCGCAACATTTCGCGAGCTTCGGCCATGAGCGCGGATTTTTCTTCGGCTTCTTTTTTCGATAAACCGGCGGCTTCCAATGCGGCCAATTCTTTTTTGTATTCCTGGTCGAATTTCACGTAATATTCGCCAATCAAGTGGTCGCCTTTTTTACCGGAAGATTGAGGCGTTTCGCCGTTTCCCCATTTTTGCCAAGCCAACATGGATTTACAAATATGAATGCCTCTATCGTTTACAATGTTGGTTTTCACTACTTTATAGCCGTTGGCTTTCATGATTTCCGACAGACTGTATCCCAATAAATTGTTTCGGATATGTCCCAGATGCAAGGGCTTGTTGGTATTGGGAGAGGAATATTCAATCATTACCAATGGCGCATTTTCTTCGGCCAAGCGGGCGCCGTAATGTTCGGTTTGGTTGATTTCATTCAACAGATTTATCCAATAAGCGGATGCAATGGTCAGATTCAGAAAACCTTTTACCACATTGAAACCGGAAATGAACGATTTTTGCGCCCATAGGTATTCTCCTATTTCCTGCGCGGTTTGTTCGGGATTTTTCCGAGAAATTTTCAACAAGGGAAAAACCACCAAAGTGAAATGTCCTTTAAATTCTTTTTTTGTTTTTTGTAATTGTATCAGAGAAGTTTGCACTTCCTGACCGTATAAATTTGCGATTGCTTCCTGAATAAATAGTTGAATATCCATTGTCTTGTTTTATTTGTAAATAGGGTGCAAAGTTAATAATAAAATAAAAAAGGCACACAAAATGTATGCCTTTCGTCATTTAATTATTTACGAATAATCGTTTTGGATTAATTGTCAAATAATAAAATCTGCGCCCGGTTTGAATTTAACCACTTTTTTAGCCGGAATTTGGATCGGGGCTTTTGTTTTTGGATTGATACCGGTTCTTGCACTTTTGCTAACAACCTGATAGGTACCATGTCCTACTAAAGTGACTTTTCCACCACTTTTCAGTTCAGAGGAAACCGCTGTTAAAAAACCATTCAGCGCTTTTTTAGAATCAATTTTGCTTAATCCTGATTCTGCCGCAATAGCATCGATAAGTTCTGTCTTGTTCATAAGAATTGATAATTAAAATTTGTATTATAATAAGATAAAAATGAATTTCTCTCCAATTCGACGTCAAATATATGAGTATTCATCAAATTATCCAAACATTTTCATTGTTTTTTTGCATAACAAGATAAAAAAATCCAATTTATGGATAAAAAAGTTCTAAATTGGTCTTTTTTTCATTTTGAGTCCTTAGTTTTTCTCTGTTTTTGTCAAAAAAAATTTGCTTTTTTACTTTTTTGATAATGAGAATTGTTGAGTTACGCATGGGGGAATTTCATTATTTTTCAGCGACCAATAGATAGGGTTTTCGAAGCGAAATTCTGCAGAACGGGGAACTGCTTCAACTATATTTATGATTGTATTTTTCATTTTTTTCTTTGAAAATGCAAACTTACATTATCTTTGCAGAAAAATTGCAAGAAAATATGGAAAAGTATAATTTTGACGAAATAATCGACCGTAGAGGGACTGGGGCTTTGAAAACGGATGCTTTAAAAGCGCGATACGGACGGGATGATTTAATGGGTTTATGGGTAGCCGATATGGATTTCCGCACCGGTGATTTTATTACGAATGCGTTGATAAAACGCTGTGAAAAAGGAATTTTCGGTTATACAATCCCGGATGAAGGATATGAAAATTCCATTATCAACTGGGTAAAAAACAGGCATGATTGGGAAATTCAAAAGGAATGGTTGAGTTATATTCCGGGCATTGTGAAAGGAATCGCGTTCTGTGTCTTGAGATATACGAATCCCGGAGATAAAATTATTATACAACCGCCTGTTTATCATCCATTTCGGTTGGTTCCTCAGATGCACCGGCGGGAAATAGTGAATAATCCTTTGATTGAAGATCAGGGAAAATACCGGATGGATTTGGAAGGTCTGCGGAAAATCATCGACAAAGATTGTAAAATATTGGTTCTTTGTAATCCGCATAATCCCATCGGAATTACTTGGGATAAAGAGACTTTAACGGAATTAGCCCAAATTTGTTATGCGCACAATATTTTGGTTGTTTCGGATGAAATTCATTCGGACATGGGCATTTTCGGACACAAACACCTGCCTTTTGCCGCCGTATCGCAAGAAGCCGCCCAAAACAGCATTACGTTTATGGCGCCGAGCAAAACCTTTAATATTGCAGGCATTGTGAGTTCCTATTCGATTGTTCCGAATCCGGAAATCCGTCAAAGTTTTTATGATTTCTTACATGCCAGTGAATTGGACGAAGGGACGATTTTTGCTTATACGGCCACGCAAGCCGCTTACGAAAACGGTTTGGATTGGATGTTGCAAATGCTTCAATACATTGAAAGGAATGTTTTGTTTGTCGATAAATACCTGAAAGAAAACATTCCGCAAATCCGGGCGATTATTCCGGAAGCCTCTTTTCTCCTTTGGTTGGATTGCCGGAAATTGGGATTGAAACAGTCCGAATTGGTTTCGCTGTTTGTAGATAAAGCGCATTTGGCATTGAACGACGGCGCAATGTTCGGGCTTGGTGGAGAAGGATTTATGCGACTGAATATCGGAAGTCCGCGGGTGGTGCTGCAACAAGCTTTGGAACAATTGAAAAAAGCGGTGGGTATATCAGGGACTGTGCTAACATACCAGATATCGAATTGCGCTTTTACCGATAGCGTAATAGTTAAGAATAGAATGACATAGATACATTTTTTAATTATCGAACCAGTTTGCTTCTTTCATCATCGCGTAAACGCTGTCGGCGGTGGCTATGCGGTCAATGTCGTCTCGATTGGAGAAGAACATGAACGTAATATTTTTTTCGGGAATCTTTCCTGCATAAATGGTAAAACCGCCGTTATCACCGAGATGATAAATCCGTTCCGGTTCGCCGGAATTACGCTGAATAAACCAGCCGTATCCGTAAGCTGTATTATTATTGTATCCGTATTCGGCATTTGATGGAATGGTAATTTTGGGCGAATAAGCCAAGTTTTTTGACGCTTCGCTAAGGATTTTATTTTCACGCAAGGCCTTTTCCCATTTGGCAAAATCGCGTATGGAGGTATAAAGTCCACCGTCGGCTTTGGAAGCAAAAAAATTGGCTTCGCCGTAATCATTTTCTACATAACATTGTTTTTCTTCATCAAAAACATAAGCATGCGCCATGTTCGGAATTTTGCGATCTGCCTCAAAATAAACCGAATGGGTCATTCCGGCCACATCAAAAATATGTTGTTGGATATAGGTATCAAAATCAATGCCGGTAACTCGTGGAATAATTTGATACACAAGCTGAAATGTAGGATTTATGTATTCGTATCGGGCGCCGGGTTCAAAATTTAGTTGAGTCAAATCTATCAAATATTGGCAGGATTCGACATCGGTAGAATAGAGCATGAAATTTTTATCTGTTCGCGGTCGGGTGTCGGGAATTCCGGAGGTGTGGCTAAGAATGTGATGCAGCGTTATATCCTTATAAAAATCGGCTTTGTATTCGGGGAAAAACTTTTTGAGATTGTCATTCAGCGACAAAAGATTTTGCTCCGCAAGCTGCAACAGGGCGACTGCCGAAAATTGCTTGGAAACGGAAGCGATACAAAAATTAGTTTCAGGCCTTATCGGCGTTTTTGTTTGCATATCGGCCATTCCGTAGCATTTTTCAAAAATTACGCTATCGCCTTTTAAGATAAGCACGGCGGCTCCCGGCTCGTTAGGATCGGAATAAACGGCCGAAAATAATGAATCTGTTTTTTGCTTGAAATCAGCTTGTTTTTCAGTCTTTTGCATACATGAAATCAGGATTATAAATAGTGTCGAAAAAATTAAAATCGGGAAAATCTTCTTCATTGTTTATTGTTAAAATTTTAAATGTAATTAATGTGCAAAAATACGAAATTCTAATAGGAAAACAAATTAATGATATATTTTTCGCATCTCAATAAATTTTGTATTATCTTTGCAGTAAATAAAAGAATTACAATTATGGCACATACAACAGGTATAACAATAGAACGGAATAATTTAGGAAAACCTACTTACATAAAAATCAATTATAAAAGGTACGGAGCTTTGTTTCAATCGTTTTTGTTTGAAAAAGGTATTGATTTAGATAATGATGTTCCTAATCCGGAAACGGCAAAAGCAATAAAGGAAGCCCTGAATTATAAAAAATTAAAATCTTTCAATTCAACCAATGAATTATTAGCTGACTGTTTAAAATGAGTTAATATGTACAATATCAGGCGTTCGACTCAATTCAAAAAAGATATAAAATTGTGTTTTAAGCGCAATTATGATTTGTCATTAATTGCTGTTGCAATAAATAATTTAAAAGAAACCGGAACGCTACCTGATAAATATTTACCTCATCCTTTGCAAGGTAAATATAAAGTAATGAATATATGGGAATGTCATATAGAATCGGATTGGTTAATGTTATGGTATATTACGGGAACTGATAATCCTGATTTTGAGGGAGAAATCATTTTTGTAAGAACAGGAACACATTCAGATATATTTTGAATATATTCCACTCAAAAATTATTATAGGTGTTTTACAACTCTGAATCTCACAACTCCAAGTTTCCTTATAATTTCTATCTTACAAAAAAAACAAGTTAGAAAATTATCCTGTTTCAAGAAATTACATTATCTTTGCAACTCATTTTTAAAAACAACAATCATAATAATAATTTACGTATGAAGATTTCAGAAGAAAAAATGGTATCCTTAACCTACGATTTAACGGTAGATGGAGAAGAAAACGGTCGGAAAGAATTGATGGAACGCGCCACGAAAGAGCATCCGCTCACTTTTATGTTCGGCATGGGTATGATGCTCGAAGCTTTTGAACGGAATGTGGAAGGTTTGAAAGTGGGAGATAAATTTTCCTTTACCTTAGAGCCGGAAGAAGCTTATGGCGAATATATTGAACAAAATGTAGTCGAATTGCCCAAATCCATATTTGAAGTTGACGGTAAATTTGACGAGGAAAAAATTTCCGAAGGCGAAACGCTTCCAATGATGGATGCGCAGGGCAACCGGATGATGGGTTCCGTATTGGAAATCAAATCGGAGGTGGTCGTGATGGATTTCAATCATCCTTTGGCGGGTGAAACCTTGCATTTCGACGGCGAAGTGATTGACGTTCACGAACCCAGCCCGGAAGAAATTGCAGCGCTTTCGCACGAAGGCGGTTGCGATTGCGGATGCGAAAGTTGCGACAGCTCGGAAGAAGAGGGCGGTTGCAGCGGCGGCAAATGCTGTTGCTAAAAAACAAAGATGAATACTTTTGGTAATCTATTCAGGTTGACTTCTTTTGGCGAATCGCACGGAGAAGCTATCGGCGGGGTAATTGATGGTTGTCCTGCCGGTATTGCCGTTGATATGTCGTTCGTCCAAAGCGAATTGGAAAGAAGAAAACCCGGACAGTCCGACATTACCACTTCCCGGAAAGAACCGGATAAAGTAGCGTTTCTGTCAGGTATTTTTGAAGGAAAAACTACGGGAACACCCATTGGTTTTATTGTTCGGAATACCAATCAACATTCCTCGGATTATGACAATCTGAAAGATGTTTATCGTCCATCCCATGCCGATTATACTTACCAAATTAAATATGGAATCCGCGACCACAGAGGCGGAGGCCGGTCGTCCGCGCGGGAAACGATTGCCCGGATTGTGGGAGGAGCCATTGCCAAATTAACGCTCAGGCAATCCGGCATTCAAATAACGGCCTATACTTCGCAGATAGGGAACATTCAAATGAATAAACCTTATAGTGAATTGGATTTCAACCAAATAGAATCTACGCCTGTTCGTTGTCCGGACTTGGCTATCGCTCAACAGATGATTCAATTGATTCGGGAAGTGAAAGCGGACGGCGATACGATTGGCGGCGTGATTACCTGCGTATGTCAAGGCGTTTCGGCCGGATTGGGCGAACCGGTTTTCGGCAAACTGCATGCGGCTTTGGGAAGCGCCATGTTGAGCATCAATGCGGCCAAAGGATTTGAATACGGTTTGGGATTTGAAGGCGTTCAATACAGAGGATCTGAAATCAACGACCTTTTTTATCGCAATTCCGAAGGCGGGATTGCCACGCAAACCAATTATTCCGGCGGAATCCAAGGCGGCATTTCCAACGGAGAAGATATTTATTTCAGGGTAGCCTTCAAACCGGTTGCCACATTGCTGAAAGAACAGCAGACGGTTAATTCGAAGGGAGTTGAAACTTCTTTAAAAGCGAAAGGCCGCCATGATCCCTGCGTACTTCCGAGAGCGGTTCCCATTGTGGAAGCCATGGCGGCAATGACTTTGCTGGATTATTATTTATACGATATATCGAAATGATAATCCCATTTATCGTAGTAGAGATTTCCACCTTTCCACTCCAATTCACCCCGTTGAAAGTCAACATCATCGCTGCGCAGGAAAATCTTTTCGGGAAATAAAGCCCGCGAATAGTCGTTGTTTACTACCCAACGGTAGGCATCTATTCCATTGGAATAGAAATTACGAACATCCTCATTGTCTGTAAAGAAGTTTACTCCAAACGATTCATCCATAGGCACCCATCCGATTCCTTCGATATAAAATTCGCTCCAATCGTGCAGGTTCTTACTGTTCGGGTGCATCATAAATCCGCTTTGCCAACGAGCGGGAATCCCGTTGTAACGCGCCAAGGCTAAGAATGTTAAAGTAACCTGACCGCAGTCGCCATGACCGCTTTCCGCTACATATAGCGGAATATTTTTTATTGTGGAATATTCTCTGGCGCCCGCCCATGGGTAAGTGGCATCGACCCACTCCCAAATCTTTTGCATTTTCCGGAAGGGATTTGTTTCATTGCCCACAATGCGTTCGGATATCGCTTTGATTGAATCGGTAAAAACAATGTGCGGCGATCGTTCGGCGGTATAGGTTTTGTACAAATCACTGTTTACATCGTAAGGCTGAATATCTTTTGATTTTAGATTAAACCATTCTGCTACGGAAGTGTAGGAAAATTCAAGAGAAAACGTCAGAGGTTCATCTTTCTTGGCGATTTTTTCCATGTACACCGTATGGTGCGCATATTGCGGCGGCGCAATGATGTAATTGTTGTCGTTGACGGCAAGCAGTTTGATATTGGATTGCCGGCGATTGTCCTCCCTTGGGAAAGGCAGCCAGCAACGTACGGTTTCGCCGTCCGGAACGGCATTGGCTTCCAAAGTTACCGCATATTTTACCGTCATATTTACCGGAGCCGCTTGGGTTTTACCTGTTTTGGAGAGTGTGGATGTAACATCCGGTAAATGCACCTTCAAGGTTTCTGCCAAAGCATCGGTTGAGGGGCCGTTCACTTCCGATTTACGGGCTTTAGCCGCTTCATCAAGCCGAAATAAATTCGATGCCGCCCGGTCAAAATATTTCTTTTCTCCTTCGATAATTTTGTATTCCAATTTTTTCTTTTCTTCCCAACCGGCTAACATTTCATCGTTTACATCGGGATAATATTTCTTGATATATTCGATTACCGAGTCTTTGTCTTTGTCGAAATCCAGAACAATCCGGTGCATGATGTCTTTTCGTTGGTTGAGGATATAAACGGAATCTTCCGATAAATCATTCTCAGCAATGTATAAATCAATCAGATAAGCGGCTTGCTTAAAGTTACCGGCAGTTTCTTCTGTGTCGATTTGCGCCAAGCTTACCGGTTGATGTTGTTGCGGAGAACAACTGCAAATAAGCAAAAATAAAGCGATCGATAAAAAATGTTTCATGGTATATAATTTGAAAATTATTTTAGTTTTTGTATTCCGATACCGGGTAAATCATTCAAGGTCAATACGCCATCGATTACCGTAGTTCCTTTATAGACATCATTGCTGATAAGCAGATTTCCGTCGAGATCGGCAAAATCCACCGCCGGCGATAGTTGCGAAGCCGCCGAAATGGCGCAGGATGTTTCGGTCATGCAACCAATCATCACTTTCATATTGAGTGCGCGGGCAACCGTCAGTATTTTCCATGCTTCCCGCATACCGGTACATTTCATCAATTTGATGTTGACACCGTGAAATGCGCCTTTCAATTTCGTAAGGTCCGTCAGTCGTTGGAAAGATTCATCGGCAAAGACGGGTAGGGGACTGCGTTCCGTAACCCAGGCAATATCATCGAGTTTGTGTTTCGACATGGGTTGTTCAATCATCACAATGCCTTTTTCCTTGAGCCAGTGAATCATATCCAAGGCATATTGCTTGTCTTCCCAGCCTTGGTTGGCATCGACGGCGATGGGTTTATCGGTTACCGTGCGAATGGCTTCAATCATTTCCTTGTCGTTGGCGCGGCCTAATTTTACTTTCAGAATATTGTACAAAGGCGCATCTTCTTTGGTCTTTTGAATTACTACTTCGCGCGTATCTATCCCGATAGTGAAGGTGGTAGAAGGCGCTTTTGTTTTATTCAATCCCCAAATGTTGTACCAAGGTTTTCCCATGATTTTACCGACTAAATCGTGCAGGGCAATATCAATGGATGCCTTGGCGGCCGTATTGTTTTCCGTGATTTTATCTACATAAGTCAATATATCGTCCAATTCAAAAGGGCTGGAGAATTGGCTGAGATCTACTTTTTTAAGAAATTCGATAACCGATGCCTGCGTTTCGCCCAAATAAGGCGGCATGGAGGCTTCGCCGTATCCGGTTACGCCCTCGTATTCTATCTCCGTGAGCACAATCGGGGTTGTGGTGCGCGAAGAATTGGCGATGGTAAATACATGCCTCAATTGCAGATCGTAAGTACGGTAAGTTAATTTTAACTTGCCTTTTCCGGTGGAAGCGGCGTTTTTGGCGCTATTTTGTGCAAACAGGTTCAAGGGCAGCGCGGCGGATGCGGTTGCCAGTGCGGTTGTTTTTAGGAAGTCTCTTCTTATCATTGTTCTTATTTTTGTTCCTGGTATAATGGATTCTTTGTTATTTCCCAGATGCCTTCGGTGTTTACCGCACCGATAATTCTCGAAGCGCGTAGAAACTCTTTGGCGTTGTATTCATCGTATAGAGGGCTGTTTGGGTCTAAACTGCTGACTTGTACATAACCGGCTTCATGGATAAATTCTTTGTTTCCTTTATAGATACCTACGTGGCGCACCCGTTCTTTTCTGCCGTCTTGGGCTTTTTTGCCGAAGAACATCAAATCGCCGGGGCGGAGATTGCCATAACCATCGGATGTATCAACCGGGGTTCCGGTTTTTACTTGCTGCGAGGCATCTCTACGCAAGATAATTCCGTGCATCAAGAAGACTGTTTTTGAGAGGCCGCTGCAATCCATCATTTTGGTGGAAGTTCCGCCCCAAGTGTAGGGTATTCCTTTCAAAGCCAATGCCTTTCGGATGATGCTTTCTTCCGTCAATTGAATAGAGGCGTACCAATCTTCGAACGTTTTACTTTGACTTTTCAGGATGTAAGCCACCCGGCCGTCGGGATAGGAAACTTTGAAAAATCGGCCGTTGTCGCCTTCCCATTTCAAGAGATTGCCGAATACCAAATCGGAAGTCCGTTGTGTTTTTTCGTCCGGATTTTCATAAGCAAAACCATATTCGTCGGTAAAAATAACTTTCTTTGCTGTAATCCATTGATTAAATGCTTCTTTGGTTAGCCGGACAAAAGAACTTCCGGGAAGCCAAGCCACATAACCTTCGGCGCTTTTTACCCGCCACCAGCCTGCGCGTTGCAACACCTGCACCGGAGCGCCCAACAGGAGTTGGGTAGCCATTTCGGCATCATAATCTCCCGCTGTCCGCAAATCGGAAACGGAAACATTGATTACGCCATATAGGGTATTGCCGACCGTTTCGTCAGGCAAAAGGGTAATGCTGTCGATAGCAGCCGGATTTTCTTTCAAAATTTTTTCCAATAAATCCGTTTTTGCTTCCGCAACCGAAGTAAGGCCTTTTACAACCGGTTTGCCGTCACGCTCAATCACTTTTATTTCATACACATTGTCCCTTTTGTCGGGGACATATTGCAGTCGCACGCTATCGGCGAGGGCATTTAAATCCGGATAAACCGGTTTTACTTCTTCTTTCTGCCGACAGGCAGCGGTGATAGTAACCAAAACAGCCAATGCCAATAAGTTGGCAAAAAATTTAGATTGCATAGAATTAAAATTAATTAACAGATGGCAAAGGTACAAAATTATTTTAAAAACGCACACGGATAATATGGTGTAAATAATAAATTATTCTCCAATCAATACCCCGGATTTTGTTGATTTTTGAGCGCCGGATTCGCTTGTATCTCATCTCTGCCGATGGGCAAAACCGCTTTGTTGAATGTTCTGTCAATGCTTGCCGGACGCGATGGGATGGTTGATTGCGCCCATATATCATCAAATGTGATGGGCTTGTTCCAACGTATCATATCAAAAAAACGATGGCCTTCGCAAAATAACTCTTTGCTGCGTTCGTTGGCTATCATATCAAAAGTTACATTTGTTGCATCGGCCGGTGTTAAATTGGGCGAACGTTTGCGTATTTCCTGCAAATAATCGGCGGCTTTTGTTTTATCGGCCGGCGATTTCAATAAGGCGGCTTCGGCGGCAATCAAATAAACCTCCGAAAGACGAATCACTTTGATATTAACGGCTGTAGTGGTCGCTTTTCCATCGCCCGGACAACTAATGCCGCCCAAATATTTGTAGCAGCAGCCTAAGCGAACCGGAACGCCGTTTTTCCCTGATTTTTCATCTACGTCCATCAATCCCCAGCGCACGTCGTCGGGGTCTTCGCCAAGCCGGTTCAAAAAATAATCGCTTGCGATAAAATAATCCCAACTGGTTTGAGCAGAATGGCTTGTATTGATGGTCATTGAACCCAATGAAGATTTGCCCAGATCTCCTTCTGTTGCATAGATAGCCAATTCGAATATGGATTCCGATTGAAATTGTTTTGACCAGGATGTCAACCAGTTGGCATTGGAATATAAAGTATAACTATTGGAGTTAATCACTTCTTCTGCCGCAGTAAGCGCAGCTCCGTAATTTTGCATTTGCAGATAAACACGCGCTTGCATGGCTACATTGGCATAATAGTTGATGTATCCGTTCTCTTTTTTAGAAACGGTAAATAATGGAATTGCATCCGTTAAGTCTTTGATTATCTGGGTATATATTTCTTCAACGCTTGCTCGCGTAGGCTGAGCCGATGCGTCAATAAGCGTGGTAATCAACGGAACGCCATACGATGCTTTATCCATATCGTAAGGTTTTCCGTATAAACGGACAAGGTCGAAATAACAGATTGCGCGCAATGTTAATGCCTGCGCTTTGCTATGATTCAATGCGGCAGAACCGTTACCGGCCTCGGTTATCTTGTCTATATTCGCAATCAGATTATTGATTTGAGTGAGACTGTGATAAATTTGGTCCCAAAATCCCGAATAGGAAGCCGATGACGGCTCATGGTCGAAAGTAAAAAGTTGTTCATATCCTCTGCCTCGTCCGCCGATACATAAATCGCCACCTTTGGCGTCTGCGTACAGAATCATATTTCTGCCGTAATAAGAACTGCTTGTCATTTTACGCATTAGGCCGTTAATGATAACTTGGGCATCTTCTGCTGTTCCTACCGACGATGAACTATCGGCTTGATTGGTCGGCTTCATATCCAGAAAATCCGAACAAGACACCAATGCCAGAAGGCAAAATATTGTGCATATTATATTCTTTTTCATTTTATTCTGTTTTTTTATTGTTAATAATTAAAAGCTAAGTTCAAGACCAAAAGTGTAGGTTTTTCCTATGGGCATTTCCCAACCTCTACCTGCATAAACGCCTACTTCCGGGTCGTATAGGTCGTATGCCGCAAAGGTAAGTAAATTGGTTCCGCTGAAATAAATACGGGCATCGTTTATTCCTGCTTTTTTTAGCAGATTTTTAGGTAATGCATAGGCCAACGAAATGGTTTTTAAGCGTAAAAAATCGGCCGGATTTTTATGGCGGCTGCTGTATTGCATTGCATCTTCCAAATCTTTATCGGTACGCATCGGATACCGGCCTTCTCCTTTGGAATAGGTCCAGCGGCCATCGTAAGTGTCGGCGGCCATAATGCGTTCCCAGTAATATCCGTCGTCATTTATGTCTCTGCTCATCGCATCGTAAGTATATCCGCCCAATTTGTAGATAAAGTTTGTTCCCAAGGTAATATTTTTCCAGGTAAGACTTGTGTTTATACCGCCGAATACTTTCGGGTTCATATCGGCCAGAATAATTTCGTCGGCATCGTCATAATCATACGATACATTTTTCTTAAATCCTTTAATGTTTGTATCGTTATAGTCGTTGTTGGTGTACCATACGTTTTTACCGTTTGTTTGGTCAACGCCCGCCCATTCCAATCCGAATAAAGACAAGTTGGATTCGCCTTCTCTGTAAACATATTGTATGCGGCTGTCGCTTCCGGTAGGGTCATACCAAAAAATATCCGATCCTCCGTACAATTTTGTTATTTTTGATTTGATGAACGATGCGGTAAGGCTTGCATCCCATGTCCAATCGTTGTTTCTGATAATGTCGCCGCCAATTTCTACTTCCCAGCCTCTATTATTCATTTCGCCCACATTTTTAAGCGTGGAAGTAAATCCGGTCGTGTGCGACACGGGAACGTCCTGTAATAAATCTTTGGAGTCCCGGTTGAAGTATTCGATTGAACCGCGCAATTTGTTTTTAAATAAGCCGAAATCCAAACCGATATTGGTTGTATAATTGTATTCCCAGGTTAAGTCTTCATTGCCTATATTGGCCAATCCGCCACCGGGTTTTTCCATGTATTTGGCTGTGTAAGAAGCTAAAGAACGCCATCCGTAGTTACTCGAAGGCAAAGTGCCGTTAGAACCGTAAGCCACTCTCAAACGCAGATTGCTGATATCCGATATATTTTCCAAAAACTTTTCCCGATTGATTGTCCAAGCGCCTGAAAGCGACCAGAAATTTCCCCAACGCGTACTGGGTCCAAATCTTGACGAACCGTCTCGGCGGAAGGATGCCGAAGCATAATACTTGCTGTCGTAATTATATTCGGCGCGCGAAAGCATGGATTCCATTGCGTATCCCCAGTTGTATCCCGAAGCAGTTGTTGTACCTGCTGTGGAGACGGTGTGAAGCGTGCTGGTAGGCAATTGCGTTCCGTTTGTATAAAGATAGTTGGTCGTATTTTCTTCTGCTTCAAAACCGGCCAATACGGTTACATTGTGTTTTTCGGCAAATGTTTTATCAAAATTCAAGGTGGTTGACGATACCCATTTGGTTACATCGGTTGCCATTTCAGTGATACTGCCGCCTGTGGTTGAAGCGGAATAGTGAAGTGCGCTGTAATACAAATGGTCTTTAATATTCGTATTGTCATAAGAGAAAATAGATTTCAAGGTAAGTACGGGTAAAATCTTTATCGCTAATGTTTCGCTTGCCGAAGTTTTAAGCGTTTTCGATGAATTGTCCCATTCTTTGTTATAATAAAGCGGATTGCGAGCGCTGCTCCCGTATTGAGCAGTCCAAGGGTTGCCTGTTTTATAATCGGTAGGCCAATACATTCCCCACAACATATTGCGTGTCAAGTAAAAATAATTGTCCCGAATGTTTCGCGTATCATTAAATCCTTCTTTTGTGCTATGAGATAAGCCGACGTTTGTTGTAAATTCAACGTATTTTCCCACTTTTTGATTTAAGTTTACCCGTCCGGAAATACGGCTAAAATCGTTGGCGATAGACATGCCTTTGTCTCGGGTATATCCTAATGAAGAATAAACAGTAGTTTTATCATTTCCTCCGCTTACCGATAAATCGTAGTTTTGAAAAACAGCCGTTCTCAACAAAGCGTCTTCCCAGTCATAATATTTTCCTTCCCTGTTTACGATGCCATCGGTTAAACCCGAAATCTTCAATGTTTGAGGGGTGTTGTCCGTTGTGGAAAAAGAATAGCCATGTCTATTGAAGCGGTTATTCATTTGGGTCAGCGCTCTTGTATTTGCCTGTTCGTCGGTTCGTCCGTCTTCTTTGTAACCATTCCAAAATAGTTCGTAAAGCATTTCAGCCGCTTGCTCGGTAGTTGCCCGTTCCCAGTTGTCTGTGGCGAAAGTGGGAGTCAGGCTGATTGATGTTTTGAAATTAATTTTCGGTTGACCGGCTTTGCCGCGTTTGGTAGTAACAATAATCACGCCGTTTGCAGCCCGCGAGCCGTAAAGCGCAGAGGCCGCCGCATCTTTCAATATCGTAATCGATTCAATGTCAGCCGGATTAATGGAACTCATCACGCTGCTTGATGTATAAATGTAGCTTCCCATTTGGCTTTGGTCGCCAGAAATAGCCGGAACGCCATCTATTACATACAGCGGTTCATTGGAAGCATTCATAGAACCAACGCCGCGAATACGAATGTTCGTTGCCGAGCCTGCCTGTCCCGAATTGGAGGTAACCTGCATCCCTGCGATTTTTCCATTCAGCGCACTTTCAAAAGAAGTTACCGGAGCATCTTTAAATTTGTCGGAACCTACCACGGACGCAGAACCTGTAAACGTACTTTTCTTAGCTGTTCCATAAGCGACAACGATGACTTCATCCAAACCAAACACATCCTCCTCCAAGGCAACATTTATTTCTGTCTGTTGTCCGACAAGCGCTTCTTTCAACTTCATACCCAATACGTCAAATACGAGTATATCATTACTGCCGGATACCGTAATCGTATAAAAACCTTTTTCATCCGTACTTGTAGCAGTAGTTGTACCTCTGATAGAAACGGAAGCAAATTCGATGGGCGTACCATCCACCGCAGAGATAACCGTCCCGCTGACTTTCTTCTGTTGTGCATTTGCCGGAAGAGTGCAAATTGTTATAAACAGGACTACATAGAATAATAGATGTTTCATAAAAATGGATTGATAATAAAAAATAATGATTGTTAAGCAAATTATATAACATCTACAAATGTACGAATAATTTTAAAAAGTGCAAGAAATATTAAAAAAAATTAATCATTTAGCATGAATTAATTAAATATCTTTCGCAAAATGGTCAAAAAAAGTGTTTAATCAATTCTTCATACACTTTTCGGTGCAATTCCGCTATTTTCTCCGTACGCCAATGTTTTCCGGCATATTTTTCGTTGATTTGCGGGGATTGCGAACGAGAATAGGCCGATTCCAAGGCTTTGACTACCGAATCCGGCTGTTCCGGCTGAAACGAAAAGTTATTGACATTGTCCAAATATTCGTTCATATTTCCGATAGCGGGGCCGACTACGGTTTTGTTGAACAGGAATCCCAAAGGCAGGTTGCCGGAATTGAGCGTTCTGAGGCGTTGCAGGAATACCACATCGGCGACGGCAAAATAATCGGGAATCATTTCGTCTTCCACAATCCAGTCGCCCAAAAACGTATTTTCTTCGGAAAAGTTTTCGTCTAAAACCGTTCGGGTTGCATGATTCCATGACGGTGCAAGCAGAAATTTATTTGGAATATCCAATTGCTCAAAAGCGTTTAGAATCAAATCTTTTTCTTCCTGTGCGCGGAAAGAACCAAAAGCCAGAATGACGAACCGGTCAAGCGGAATGTTTAACAGTTTTCGCGCTTCTTCCCGTCTGTCATCTTCTATATCTTGTTTGTCGTACAATTTATCATATATGTGATGTGGAATCACAAAATGTTTTTGTTCTAAATGTTTTTTATTTTTTAAAAATTGTTCTTTGCTGTAATTTCCCAAATGAATCATGGCATCGGCTTCCGACTCGATGATATCGAACAGTTTCCGGCTTTTTTCTGCCTGTCGGGTATAGTGGGTAATTTCGTCGTGGCGCGTGTAAACGATTTTTGTGCCTTTTTGTTTCCACAACCGAAGGACTTCTTTCAATTCATTCCGGCCTTCTTCTTCGGGAATCATCCATTGCCGAAAAATGGCTTCCGGCCAGTGAATGTGAATCAGGTCATAATCTTTGGCCTCCGGTTCCCAAAAATATTCCCGTTCAAGATCGACCGAACAGTTTTCGGAGGCAATTCCTTCGGACAGGGAAACTACATAAGGGTTATTAAGCATTTTCGTACAAGCAACCAAGATTCGCATTGTTTGTTTGGGCTGGTAGGTATTTGGAAACAACAGGCTTTCCCACGAAGCATGGCGGGCATCCAATTGTGAAAGCATCGACAATCCCAATCCGGCATAACCGTCTGCCAAACCCAATGGAAAATCCGAAGGGTGTAAGATGCGGGGCGGGAAAGAGAGAACAGGAACATTTGTTTTTATTGTAGAAACAGAAATTCCCAGTGCAAAGTTAATATCCGATAACAAAACTGCTATTTCCGGATAGCATTTTGGGTTGATTTTATTATATCTGCATATCAAAACCGACATTTGGGACAGGGCTTGCCGGAGCAGCATTTTTTCGCTTGTTCCCGGATGATGGTAGCGCGCTAAAAAATATTTTCCGATATCAACAATGTTTTGTCCGCTCAGGAAATTTCTGTTAATCAAGTCCCCAAAAGCCTTATCCATGGGAGCAAAAATGTCGTCCGTATCAGCATCCACGAAATTTTCCCGGACGAGGTATTCGATTCCGACGCCGATTCCCGTCAATCCGGTTTCAAAGTCAACGGAATAGTTTTTGGAAAGTTGCGGGACAATTTCTTCCAACAATTCGCAGGCAAAATCTTCATATTTCGTTTCCTTTGTATAGGCTGCATAGTGAAAGAAAAAAATGGCGATTCCGGTCTTGCCGTAATATAAACCGGGCATTTCCACCTGCTTGGCTTGTGTTTCCAAGCGGGAGGCGATTTCCTGTAATTGTTTTTCAAGGCTTTTGTTTTCTTGTTTTACAACGGCTTGTTTCAAATTAGGATAACCGATATATTTTCTTTTCAAATACCGGTAAAAAGATAATTCCGCTGTATTGTATTTTAAGTTGGTTGTCAATTTATGGAATTGCGTATCGTCTGTTAACAGTTTTAACGACTGTGCATTAAAATTCGTAAAAGACAGGCAATATTCTTTTAATTCCAATACTCGTCCGTTGTTACAGGGAATTGCATCCAGCATCCTTTTGATTTCTAAAATATGGATATAAGCCATATTAATGGCATAATCGAAAAGCAGGTAATCAATCAACCTATTCTCTTTTTGCCAATATTCCATTAAAAAAGTTTTTACAAACTCAAACAATAGATTCTCTTTTCGACAATAAAATAAAAATCCCGTCCACCGGAATTGGGATACATATTCGTATTCAACCTGTTTTCGGATGCTGAACAGTTCCAAGGTCATTTTCGGGATGGGATTAGTAACCAGAACAGTCGCATCTATCCACATTCCGCCGTATTGGAACAATAAACAAGTTCGCAATATATCGGAAAAATGCGCCGTAGAAATCAAACCTTTTGCTTTTTTCTCGAAAATAAAATCCGGGATATCGACAAAATCTTGAAAATTGGTTTTTGTCAATAAATGTACCGGATGTCCATTGCGGTTTTCCAATAAAGATTGGTAGCATATTTTTATGATTTCCGGCATATTTTCTTCGCCTTGCTCCCAATACACCCAGATCGGAAAATTTTCATCTTCTGTGTGGTCGAAAAACACCATCTTTTTATCTCGGTATGCTTCGACAACAAAAGTATAATTGTCAACCAAATATTTTTGATTGACTGCTTCAATTGCTTTTGCTTCCGCTACGGATATGATTTGTAATTCTCCTTGGGGATTATGCCAATAAACCATTGCATTGATTGTTTTTTCTGTTTATTTTCAATAGTATATTTTTTTCTTCCCAATCCGGAACCGGTCGGGAATCTGCCTTTGTAAATCTACCGGTTCGGAAAATTTTCGTTTAAACCGCACTAAATGATAAAGCATTGCCTCATATTCTTTCCGGTAAATCAATGTTCCTTTATCCCAGAGCATATTGCCGGCAAAACCTTCTATGATTTGAAATTCAAAATAGGCTTTTATTTGTCCGGTTTCTTGAAGACGGCGCACAACATGGGTCATGCTTTCCACTTCCGTTTTTATCTGACTGTAATGCAATCCTTTTTCAAATTCGGCAAAAGCAAAATTGGTTTCATCGAAAAAGAAGTTGCGGTTATCGGTAAATACTTTTTCGTAATCCTTGCTTTGCTTGAATAATTCCCGCATAGTCGGATTATTCCGGTACAAGGCAAAACATCCGGTCAGATAGTCGTGGCGGGCGCTGATTACATCGTATTCGTTCAGCAATTCTTCCGTCATAAAAGCGCGGATATTGCCGAAGATAACATCTATATCGCAATAACCCCAAAAATCATAATCCTTAATCCAATCCGAAAAGATGTATCCGTAAGCCGGTTTGAAATCGCATAGTTTATATCCCGATTCTACTACTACTTCAAAACCCAAAGTCTTTTTCGCGTCGGTTTTGAATTGCTCAATAGAATAGGGTATCAAATGTACGTTGGGTGGCACGTCCGGAAGTTCTTCCTTGTTGTCGGTAAGAATAAAAAAATCAATATTGGGGTTGTACCGGCAGGAATGGAGGAAATAGGGGAAATACCAAGGGAGATTGCCCATGTAAACGATGAGAAACGCTATTGAAGAAGGGTTGTTCATTGAATGGCGAGTTATTGCTTCAGTTTACCGATATAAAGCGTAGGATTGGGTTCTTCCAAATCATCGGGCTTCATGTTGGTATGCAAATAATAAAACATTTCGGTATCTAAATTGAATGGACGAATATATACCGGATTCTCTATTTGATTGATATCGTCTATGTATCCATTACCCTGCATGTTATATCCCTTTCCGGTTTTTGTATCGTAACAAAAACGATAAGGTATTCCTTTGTTATTATCATTACCATATCCTGCAAAAACATACCGTGAACTTCGATATATATTGTTCGGATTGATGAATTTGCCGGTTTCGTCATTTTTGAATTTTAATTTCAACTCCGGAATAAGGCGATTATTCTCAAACCGATACAAGGTGTCGCGCAAAACCTTTTCTGCCAAATTGTCCCTGTAAAAAGAATCACCGTAATACAAATAAATAGATTTATTCCCTTTCAATAATAAATCCGAATGGCTAGAGTAAATACTACTGGAACCTTCGAAATACAAATCCCTAACCGTACAACTATCAATCAATTGAAAGTTGTCATTCAACCGATATAATGTTGAATGTGAATACACCCCTTTAGAATCATTATTAATCCGATTAACAAGAAGCAACAGTTCTTCACGGATATAGTTTATGCCATCAATCTCTATATCCGAAAATAATTTTTCTTTCAAATAATTTCCATTCAAATCATAAGATATGATTTTTTTGTTATAAGAAGTTATAAATAAACGCTTGTTTTTTTTATCTAAAGCAAAATTCTTGATATAAGTATATTCTCTTGGCCCTTCCCCTTGAGACCCAATAGAGCGAATGAATTTTCCGGTTTTATTGAAAACAAGTATTCTATTTAAAGTGGCGATAAACAATTCATTTTCAGAGAGAATAATTCTTTCAATATACGTTGGATTAAACATGCTTTCATCGGTAAGCTCCAATTCAATGGCGGTTATCTCTTCTGCAATTTCCGATAAGGGTAATGTATTGTTTTGATGAATATCAACTGGTATTTCCAATAAATTACTTTGCTTTGTTTTGCCGCATGATAAAAGCAGGAAAGCAATGACGGTTAGACATAAAAAATGTGTTTTCATACATGAATGTGTGTTTATGAATTTAAAATTATCCTCTCCTAAATATTAAGTCCTATTATCTTTTTTATTTGTATAACGATTAAATACTCACTTGGTGTATGATAAAAATCATTTCAAATAATATTTCACAATAACCGGATTATCATCTTCCTTTATTTGAGATAGTTTCTGTTTACTTTCTTCCGTCAAATATTCCATGACAATGTAAGAATCTATATCTGAAGCATCAACGTAACCGTACCAAACAGTATCACTCAGAAGAAACAGATTAGCCATTTTTTCTCCATTTATAAATTTATCAGAAGTAGTAACCGTTTTTTTTGTGTTTTTATCGTAAAATGTTAAATAAAAATTCGTATTATATCTACTCTGTACAAAATATAAATTATCGTTTTGCAGAATATCATAGGTTAGCGCATATTCTCTGATGCCATTTTCATTAACATCATTAACGGTTTCAATAGTATTTTGAAAATTCTTTAGCATATCTTCCGGCATGTTTTTTTTTCCGTAATCAGCATGAATTGCAGGAATAAGAGACAATGTTTCCAAATCTATGTAATACAATGTATTTGAAAAAGTGGATGGTAAAAAGTAAGTTTTATTCATGGTACGAGTAAAGGATTTATAATTACTATTCATATAAATAAACCGTTGCAGATTTATTATTTTCTTTATGGTGTCTTCTCTTGATGAATAAAAGCTAAGAAAGTCTTTACCTCCGTTTTTACCCGGGGTAACATTTTCATGATATAAAGCATACATATCTGTACTTAATGGAATTAATTGCCATGGAGATGTATAGATATGCATATTTGCCCTATTTTTATTTTTAATTCTAATAAAATT
>BNXY01000021.1 GCA_025999935.1 Bacteroidia bacterium
AATCATATTGAGGAAATTCTTCATGCAAGCGGAGCATGTATTCGTCGCGGTGGGTTTTTGCCAAAACGGATGCGGCGGCAATGGCAAGATATTTTCCGTCGCCTTTAATAATCGTTGTATGAGGAATTTCTTTGTATTTTTTGAAACGGTTGCCGTCAATCAGCAAATGTTGCGGTTGCATTTTCAATTGGTCTAATGCTCTGTGCATGGCTAAAATGGAAGCGTTGAGAATATTGATTTTGTCAATTTCTTCCGCAGATACAATCCCTACCGCCCAAACCATCGCGCTGTTTTCGATGATTGGGCGTAGGGTATCGCGTTGTTTTTCAGACAATTGTTTGGAGTCGTTGAGTGCTTCGCAACGAAAATCCGGCGGAAGAATAACAGCCGCAGCAAAAACCGCACCGGCAAGACATCCGCGGCCGGCTTCGTCACAACCGGCCTCAACTACATCTTTATTCAAATAGGGTAAAAGCATATATGGCAAGCCATACTTACTTTAGATATTCCGCTAATTTTGCCGTGAGGGCGTCTCCCCTCAAGTTTCTACCGATAATTTTTCCGGTCGGGTCTAATAAGAAATTAGCAGGAATGGCATTGATGCCGTATTGTTTGGCAACTTCGTTATTCCAATATTTTAAGTCGGAAACGTGCGCCCAAGTAAGATTGTCCGCTTCGATGGCTTTTAACCAGTTTTCCTTTCCTTTTTTCGCTTCGTCATCCAAAGAAATGCCGAGAATGGTAAAACCTTTGTCATTATAGGCCGTATAGGCTTTTACTACATTGGGGTTTTCTTGACGACAAGGGCCGCACCACGATGCCCAAAAATCTATCAAAAGATATTTTCCACGGAAATCAGACAGTTTAACCGGTTCCCCATTTTGGTCATTTTGCGTAAATTCGGGAGCAATAGCGCCAACAGATGTAGCCTTCCAAGCCTCAATTTTTTTCTCGTAATCTTTCCCTGTTTTTGAGTTTTTCAGTTCAGGAGAAAGGCTTGAGAACAAGGCTTCCGCTTCGGAACCGTCAGGATAATAACCTAAAGCAGTGGTTAATAACTGGGATAAACTCAAGAAAGAATTTGGATGTTTCTTGACAAAGTCCAATGCCAATACTTTTTCTTTGGCGCCCAAAGCATCACTTACATCTTCAATTTTTTTCTGAAATTCTTTCGATTTCTTTTCCTCTTCGGATGCCGCTCTATAAGTGGCGGAAAGCGCCGACATTTCGACAGTCAACGGTTTCGTTAATTCAGCCCATTCTTTTGCGTCATCGTTCAGCTTTGAATTGGAAATGGTAGCTTTCTTTATTGAATCTGTGCCGTTTAGAATTATTTCTCCTTTTTCCACATAAAAACTTAAACGATCCGGTTGTTTGGAATCTTCCGCGCCTACTATTTCCAAGGTAGCCCTAAATGGGTCGATCAAGGAGCCTTTAAACTCAAACTTCTGGTTTTTTACTGTGGTGGAATCTACCAAAGTTTTTCCGTCAATACGATAAGTCAGAAGTACTTTCGTATTATCTTTAGCGCTTCCTAAGGTTGCTTTCACACTATAATTATCTTGTTGTGCATAGCAGGACAAGGCGGCTATAAAGCCTGTAATAATCAATACAATTTTTCTCATTTTTATTTATTTTAAAATTTAAGGGTACAAAGGTGATACTTTTTTTTGATATAAACAATACCTAATATAGGATATTTTATTGGGTATCAAAACATTTTAACCACTCGTTCAATGCCTTCTATCAATGTATCTATTTCTTTTTCAGTATTATAAAAAGCGAATGAAGCTCGCAAGGTTCCTTCGATTCCCAAAGCGTCCATCAGCGGTTGTGCGCAGTGGTGACCTGTTCGCACAGCGATTCCCAAACGGTCGAGCAACATGCCCATGTCGTATGGATGAATGCCGCCGACCAAAAAAGAAATGACCGAACTTTTTTGAGCTGCCGTTCCGATGATTTGCATACCGTTTATTTGCAGCAGTTTTTCGGTGGCGTAATGCAAAAGGTGTTCTTCGTATTGGTGGATATTGTCCAATCCGAGGCTTTCGATATAGCGAATCGCCTCGCCCAAAGCGGTTGTGCCCACATAATCGGGCGTACCGGCTTCAAATTTGAAAGGCAATTCGTTGAAAGTCGTCTTTTCAAAAGTCACGTGGGCAATCATTTCTCCCCCACCCTGATAAGGCGGCAGTTTGTCCAACCAATTTTCTTTGCCGTACAACACGCCGACACCTGTTGGGCCATACATTTTGTGGGAAGAAAAAACCAAAAAATCGCAGTCAAAAGCCTGCACATTGAGGGGAATATGTTGTACCGACTGCGCGGCGTCAATCAATACGGGAATGTTGTAATTGTGTCCCAAACGCACCACTTCGGCCACCGGATTTATTGTTCCCAATACATTGGAAACGTATGGTAAAGAAATGAGTTTGGTTTTGGAAGAAATCAGTTCTTCGACATCTTCCAAGCGGACTTCTCCATTGCCGGTAAGCGGAACAACTTTCAGTTCGATGCCGGTAATATCCCGTTGGATTTGCCAGGGGATAATATTTGCATGATGCTCCATCGTAGTAATAATAATTTCATCGCCCGGTTTGCATTGCGAACGGCAGAAACTGCTGGCTACCAAGTTGATGGATTCTGTCGCACCGCGGGTAAAAATCACTTCTTTGGAAGAAGCCGCACCGATATACCGTTGCACCGTTTTCCGGGCTTCTTCGTGCGATTCGGTCGCCAACTGACTCAAATGATGAACGCCCCGGTGTATGTTGGCATTGATGGTAGAATAGACCTCCTCTATTTTGCGGATAACGCTCAAGGGTTTCTGCGTTGTAGCGGCATTATCCAAGTACACCAAAGGTTTTCCATAGACTTCTTGCGAAAGAATGGGAAAATCTTTTCGTATGTTTTTTATATCTAAATACATCCTTGACATTTTAATGATTCTCCTCTGAATCGTTTCTCTATCAATAATTTCAAGCGGTCTCTCAAACCTTCGAGCCGGATTCCTCCGATTACATCATTGGTAAATGCGAATTTGAGCAGCAATGCGGCTTCTTCTTTCGGAATTCCTCGCGACCGCATATAAAACAAGACCGTTTCGTCCAATTGTCCGGTGGTCATTCCGTGCGAACATTTCACATCGTCGGCATAAATCTCCAATTGCGGCTTGGAATACATCCGGCAATTGTTGCTGCCCAACAAGTTGCGGTTGTTCTGATATGCGGCCGTTTTTTGCGCATCCTTTGCTACAATAATCCGTCCGCTAAATGTGCCAACCGCCTCATCATCCAATATATATTTGAACAATTCATTGCTTTGGCAATCCGAAACCCGGTGATTGATGAGCGTAAAGTTATCAATTTTTTGTTGAACATCTACAATTGCCATTCCCAAAAGGTGCGTTTCCGCTTGCTTGCCGGTCAAATCGACTTGGTAATTGTTGCGGGTAACGCCATTGCTCAAGGTAATATTATTGGCTATCACAGAAGATGATGCCGCTTGCTGAACGAAATTAGCGGTCAGCCGGACGGTATTCAAACTGCTTTCTTCCATTTCATAAAAATCGAACGAAGCATTTTCTCCGGTGTATATTTCAACGACTTGTGTAGCGGCCAAAATTGGTTTTTCATCTGTCGTGTGGTCGCAAACCAACAATTTCGCTTGCGCGCCCTGTTCAAGAATGATAAGCATACGCCTGTTAACCAACGAATTGACATTTCCTCCGGAGATATTGGTCAATTGAAGGGGTTTTTCGACAATTACATTTTCCGGCACATACAAAACGTATCCATCTTGCACGAACATTGTGTTGAAAGCAGCCAATCCATCGCCTTTTTCAGCGGCTTGCCGGTTGTAATACCGGGAGAAAAGCGCAGGATATTGCTTGGCAAATGTATTCAAACTTCCTGAAAAAACGCCTTGCGGTAAATTCATTGCGGTTTGTTCCTCGTAAAATTGACCATTGACTACAAAATGCTTGAAAGAATTGAGGTTGGGAACATTACAAGGAAAAACTTTGCGGGGATTGATTCCCGTGACGGCATGATTCAGGTAAAAACCGAAATCGTCCTTCAACAAACCGGCAATGTCCGTATGTTGGTAATCTTCCGATTGATAGGCAGGAAAGCCCAGTCGCTGAAAAGATTCAAAAGCCTTTTCGCGAAAAGCGTTTAACAGCGGGGCGCAAGATTCGTCAATCTTTTGTCGCTGAGATTTGAAGAAGTCTATATATTGTTGCATTATACAATCTATAAAGTGATTAACGTTGTTTAGAGGATTGCGGGTCAAGCTCGCAATGACAGACAAACATCATTTCAACCAGTCATATCCTTTTTCTTCCAATTCGAGCGCTAATTCCGGGCTGCCGGTTTTGATAATCCGTCCGTTGTACAAAACGTGCACCACATCGGGTTTGATATAGTCCAGCAAACGTTGGTAATGCGTGATGACAATCGTTGCATTATCGGGGCGTTTCAGTTGATTTACTCCATTAGCCACAATGCGTAAAGCATCGATATCCAATCCACTGTCGGTTTCGTCCAAGATAGCTAATTTCGGTTCTAACATAGCCATTTGGAAAATTTCATTGCGTTTTTTTTCTCCTCCGGAAAACCCTTCATTGACCGAACGATTCACGAGATTTTTGTCCAATTCCACGATGGATTGTTTTTCTCGCATCATTTTCAGAAATTCACCGGCAGTCAGCGGCGTTTCTCCCCGACGTTTGCGGTGTTCGTTGACAGCAGTCCGCATGAAATTCACCATGCTTACGCCGGGAATTTCCACCGGATATTGAAAACTGAGGAATATTCCCCAGCAGGAACGTTCTTCGGGCGACATTTCCAAGAGATTTTTACCTTCAAAAATCACTTCGCCTTTGGTCGCTTCATAAGCAGGATTTCCGACCAAAACAGCAGATAAAGTACTCTTTCCCGAACCGTTAGGCCCCATAATAGCGTGTACTTCTCCGGCATTGATTTGTAAATCCAAGCCTTTTAATATTTCTTTTCCATTAATGGATGCGTGTAAGTCTTTTATTGTCAGCATATATACTATGTTATTTTTCTTATTCTCCCC
Organism: Bacteroidia bacterium; assembly: GCA_025999935.1. Taxonomy (GTDB): domain Bacteria; phylum Bacteroidota; class Bacteroidia; order Bacteroidales; family Azobacteroidaceae; genus Azobacteroides. Next base: position 5,083 of record BNXY01000021.1, read on the forward strand.
GACGTATTCTTATTTGTATGGCATTTTCAATCGGAGTTTCACTGACAAATGTCAGATAGCCGCCGCCGCCTGCACCACTCAGTTTCCATCCCAAAGCGCAGTCTTTGTATCGATTCAAAACAGTGAAAATATTTTCATCGGATACCATATTCGGATACATGGCAATCTGGGCTTCAAAACTTTCGCGAACCGCTTTCCCGAATTGATGGACATTTTTCTCCAAAAGCGCATTCCAACAGGATACGGTTGCATCACTGAGGCGTTTGGCTCCTTCAGCGGTAATGTTTGTTTCGGAAAGAACATCATAACCGCTTTGACGCGGGAACAAGGGAACTAACCAAATCCGCTCTTCAATCCAAGTCAATAAGTCGTTATCAAGAATGCTTTCAATCTTCGACGGCCAAAAACTTCCGTCGTAATGAAGCTTGTTTAATCCCGGCATCACAATTCCCAATGAATCCTGCGAACCGCTGACATATTGAGTTCCGGGAGGATTTTCGTAACAAAAAAGCATCCGAGCTAATTTTTCCTTATCGCCTGCCGGAATATCTACCTGCCACAATTCAATCGCTTTTTTCCGCGAACTGGTCGACATGCCGCTCCGGTCGTTGAAATCGTAATCGGGTTCAATGGAAATCGTCAATACCGGGCCGGGATACAAACTGCTGACATTCGGTTGGTCAAGCCATCCGCCGGCCAAATCAATCCGGAAGGGAATGTGACATTCGCTGCGTAATGCGGTGGTAGAACGAGTAGGCAAATCTCCATGCGGAACACGTTTACTTACAAAATATTCTATTCCCAATTCTTTGCATAACTGTTCTTTCAAATCGCTGTGTCCGTCGCTATTAACGAAAAGCATATCGGGTTTCAACTGTTTAAGCTCTTCCAAAAAATCAATCAAACCGCTTCCGCTGTTTACCCAGGCATCTTTGACCGCTTTCAACGCTTTTACCATATAGAGGCGTTCCTGTTCATTGTTTATGGGCCACCGCGCTTTCAGTTCGTATAAAGTTTTATCCGAACCAATACCCACATATAAATCCCCATGTGTAGCCGCTTCTTCAAAAAACGCTACGTGCCCGCTGTGGAGCATATCATAACATCCACTAACAAAGACTTTTTTCATTCTTCTCTCGTTTAAAATTATCCAACACTTCCCTCTAAACTCACTTGCAGCAATTTCTGCGCTTCCACCGCAAACTCCATCGGCAGTTTATTTAACACTTCCCTTGCATAACCGTTGACTATCAAGCCCACTGCTGTTTCTGTCGGGATTCCCCGCTGGTTGCAGTAAAATACTTGGTCTTCGCTGATTTTGGAAGTGGTCGCCTCGTGTTCCACGATAGCCGATTCGTTTTGTATATCCATGTAAGGAAAGGTATGTGCACCGCAGGTATCGCTCAGCAACAAACTGTCGCATTGCGAGTGATTGCGGGCATTTTCCGCTCCTTTGTTAATTCGTACCAAACCCCGGTAACTATTCTGACTTTTCCCGGCAGAAATACCTTTGGAAACAATCCGGCTTTTCGTATTTTTCCCCAGATGAATCATTTTCGTACCCGTATCCGCCTGTTGGTAGTTATTGGTTACCGCTACCGAATAAAATTCGCCGATGGAATTGTCTCCAACCAAGATACAACTTGGATATTTCCAGGTAATGGCGGAACCGGTTTCCACTTGTGTCCAAAATATTTTGGAAGATTCGCCTTTGCAAATTCCTCGTTTTGTTACAAAATTATAAATACCGCCCTTCCCTTCTTTGTCGCCGGGATACCAATTCTGTACCGTCGAATATTTCACTTCGGCACGGTCTAAAACCACGATTTCCACGATGGCTGCATGCAATTGGTTTTCGTCACGCATCGGAGCGGTACAACCTTCCAAGTAGCTGACATAAGCATCTTCTTCGGCAACTATCAACGTGCGTTCAAACTGCCCGGTGTTCATGGCGTTAATCCGGAAATAAGTGGATAATTCTCGTGGGCAGCGCACGCCTTTGGGTATGAACACAAACGAACCGTCGCTGAAAACGGCGGAGTTGAGCGCGGCAAAAAAATTATCGCGATAGGGAACCACACTTCCCAGATATTTCTTTACCAAATCGGGATGATTCTGTACCGCTTCGCTGAAAGAACAGAAGATAACGCCTCTTTCGGCCAAGTCTTCCTTGAAAGTGGTTTTTACGGAAACGCTGTCCATCACTGCATCAACGGCCATGCCGGAATGCATTTTCTGTTCGTGCAAAGGAATACCTAATTTATCGAAGGTTTTCAATAATTCAGGATCTACCTCCTCCAAATTTTTCGGCCCTTCTTTTGTTTTCGGGGCGGCGTAATAGATAATTTCCTGATAATCGATGGGGGGAATATGGAGGTGCGCCCAGTCGGGCATTTCCAATGTCAACCAATAACGAAAAGCTTTCAGGCGAAATTCCAACAACCATTCCGGCTCGTTTTTTTTTGCAGAAATCAGACGGACAATTTCTTCATTCAATCCTTTGGGAATGAAATCCGTTTTTATGTCCGTAACAAATCCGTATTCATAGTCTTTGTTCGTAAATTGGTTCAATATATCGTGTGTTTCGTCAGCCATAATTTACTTTTTAAAGTACTCTTTTATAAAAGGATAAAGCGTTGGAACAATAGTCCTTACGCTATTGTATAAAATCGATTTTTCCTGTACCTGTTTAGGGATAAGTTTAGATTGCGAATCAAAAGCAAATAAAATATTAAACAAAATGCTTAGCGTAAACAGCCAGATTAATATGCCGAACAGACCGCCAAGCAGCACATTAAGCGGTTTGGCCGGAGTCATTTTGATAGCGACATCCACTACTTTTCCCAGAAGAACAATGACAATAATAATCAGGGAAAAGGTAAGAATATAACATACGGCGCTGAAAATCCCGGAAGACATGGTAGCGAAAAAATCGAAATGGATGAGATAATCGCGCATCAGTTTGGCCAATTGTCCGGCAAAAAATATCGCAGCAATCAGCGCCACAAACGAAACCGCCTGTTTGACAAATCCATCAAACAAGCCTTTTATTAAGCCTATTGCGACACAAACGATTATAACTATATCCAACCAATTCATATTCAATTCAAAATTTAAAATTACGAACTTAAAGTTAGGACTTAATAATTTTTAATTCATAATTTCTATAAAGTTTGTTTTACTTCTATTTCTTCAAATGCTTCAACGATGTCGCCTATTTTGATGTCGTTAAAATTGTGGATGTTCAATCCGCACTCGTAGCCTTGGGCTACTTCTTTCACGTCATCTTTGAAGCGTTTCAATGAACCCAATTCGCCGGTATAGATAACGATACCGTCGCGAATCAGGCGGATTTTATTGCCGCGTTTGATTTTTCCATCCCGAACCATACATCCGGCGACAGTGCCGACTTTCGTGATTTTGAACACTTCGCGGATCTCGACGTTGGCGGTGATTTCTTCTTTAATTTCGGGAGACAACATGCCTTCCATAGCCGCTCTGACTTCTTCAATCGCGTCGTAAATAATGGAATACAAGCGAATATCGACCCCTTCTTTTTCTGCTAATTTTCTTGCCGATTGAGAAGGACGCACTTGGAATCCGACGATAATCGCATCCGAAGCGGCAGCCAAAATAACATCCGATTCGGATATTTGTCCCACGCCTTTGTGGATTACGTTTACCTGAATTTGTTCGGTAGAAAGACGAATCAAAGAATCCGACAAGGCTTCGATCGAACCGTCCACATCTCCTTTCACTATTACATTCAACTGTTGGAAATTACCGATAGCAATGCGGCGGCCTATATCATCCAAGGTCAAGCGCCTGCCGGTGCGCAGCGTTTGTTCTCGTTGTAACTGTTCGCGCTTGGCGGCGATTTCACGCGCTTCCTGTTCCGTTTCCATCACGTGGATGATGTCTCCGGCTTGGGGAGCGCCGTTTAGACCGAGAATCAGAACCGGTTCTGCCGGACCGGCTTCCTTCACTTTCTGGTCGCGTTCGTTGAACATGGCTTTAACACGTCCGTAATGCGTTCCGGCCAAAACGATATCGCCCATTTTCAGCGTTCCGTTTTGTACCAGCATGGTTACGACGTATCCGCGGCCTTTATCCAAGGAAGATTCGATAACCGAACCGACCGCTTTCCTTTTCGGATTGGCTTTCAATTCCAATAAATCCGCTTCCAGCAATACTTTTTCCAATAATTCCCGGACACCAATGCCTTGTTTTGCCGATATATCCTGAGATTGGTATTTTCCACCCCAGTCTTCGACCAAGTAATTCATCCCGGCTAAAGTTTCCTTTATTTTTTCGGGATTGGCTCCCTGTTTATCTACTTTGTTGATGGCGAATACCATAGGAACGCCTGCGGCCGAAGCATGGTTGATGGCTTCGATGGTTTGCGGCATCACGTTATCGTCGGCAGCCACAATGATGATGGCAATGTCGGTTACGCTGGCTCCGCGGGCGCGCATGGCGGTAAACGCTTCGTGACCCGGTGTATCAAGGAATGTAATCTTGCGTCCATTGGACAACACGACATTGTACGCCCCGATATGTTGAGTGATACCTCCGGCTTCTCCGGCAATCACGTTGGTTTTACGAATATTGTCCAAGAGAGAAGTTTTACCATGATCGACGTGTCCCATTACCGTAATAATCGGCGGACGCGGCACCAAATCTTCTTCATTGTCCACTTCTTCCGAAATGGCTTCCACTACTTCTGCGCTGACATATTCTGTTTTGTATCCAAATTCGTCGGCTACGATGTTGATGGTTTCGGCATCCAAGCGTTGGTTGATGGAAACCATAATGCCGATGCTCATACAGGTCGAAATAATCTTAATCACAGGGACATTCATCATGCTGGCCAAGTCGTTGGCCGTAACAAATTCCGTCAGTTTGATTACCCTGCTGTCCTGTGCGTCCATTTCGTACTGTTCGCTTTGGCGTTGCGAAACGGCGTCCCGTTTTTCACGACGGTATTTAGCGCCTTTCTTTTGGCCTTTATTGGTCAGTCGGGCAAGCGTTTCCTTGATTTGTTTTTGAACATCTTCTTCAGTTACTTCGCTTTTCGACAGGGGTTTGCGAAGTTTAAGCCGAGAAGGATCTTGCTTGTTAAGCGTAGGAACGCCTTTTTCTATATCAATCTTTTCGCGTTTGATGCGATTGCGTTTCTTTTTCTTCGCTTCATCTATATCTGCTTTCTTGGTTAAAACCGGCTTTTCTCTTTTTTCATTTTTGGCTTCTTCCTGAGCAGCTTTTTTAATTTCGGTTGCCAAAGCCGCTTTCTTCTCCAAAGCCGCTTTCTTTTCTTTCTCAGCCCTTTCCTTCCTTTTTTCTTCTTTTGATTTCTTTTTCGGACGGGTGGATTGATTGATAGCGGACAGATCGATTTTTGTGATTACTTTAACAGCCGGTTCTTTAACATGTTTGCTCTGGTAACGGAAAACTTCATTTTTATCGGAAGAATCGTTCGACTCGATTTTTTCTTCAAAATTTTCTGTTTCTTCAGGCTTATCTGTTTCTTCGGATTTTTCCGGTTCTTTTAAATCTTCAATTTTATTTTCGTCAAAATCTTCCTCGTTTTCTTCGTCTTCCTCGTCTTCAACTTCCGGCTCCTCAGCTTCTTCTTCATAATCGTCAGATGAATTTTCCTCTTCTTCTATTTCAGGAATGATTTCTTCCTCTATCTCGTTTTCAATATCTTCTACTTCTTCTTCAACCGGAGGAGAAGGAATTTCTTCTTTTTCCTTTTCTTTTTGGACTTCCGGTTTGGGTTTTCCGATAGCATCCAAATCAATTTTTCCAACGGGCGTAAATTTTGGTTTGTAGTCTTCCGGAACTTCGGTTTTGATTTCCTCTACTTTAGGCTTCGCGTTATAACCGGCTACCGCCACCGATTCTTTTTTCTCTTTGTGGTGGCGTTCGAGGCTGAACTTATCCGATTCAAGTTTAATGGTTTTATCCTTGCTAAATTCTTTGACAAGGATTTCGTACTCCTCATCGCTGATTTTCGCATTGGGATTTTCCTCCGGATGATAGCCTTTCTTTTGCAGGAATTCCACAACCGTGGACAGTCCGACATTTAAATCTCGTGTTACTTTATTTAATCTAATAGACATACAATTTTATTAAAACTCCTTTTCCCTATTATTCCTATAATTTAGGAGAGAACGAGAGTAAGATGGTTATTCTTCTTCAAATTCAGCTTTCAGAATACCCAGAACTTCATCTACGGTATTTTCTTCCAAATCAGCTTTTTCTATAATTTCATTCCGATTCAATGCAAGCACATTCTTAGCCGTATAGCAACCGATGTTCTTTAAGGCTTCGATTACCCACATTTCGATTTCGTCGGCAAATTCATCCAAATAAATGTCTTCTCCGTCGATATCTACATCGCGGAATACATCGAGCGTATATTCCGTCAGCATACTGGCCAATTTGATATTCAATCCGCCTTTTCCGATGGCCAATGAAACTTCTTCCGGACGAAGGTACACTTCGGCTTTTTTATCCGCTTCATGGATTTTGATGGATGATATTTTCGCAGGACTTAACGCTCTCTGTATAAACAAAGCCGTATTGGCCGTATAGTTGATAACGTCGATATTCTCGTTGCAGAGTTCACGTACAATTCCGTGAATCCGGGCGCCTTTCATACCCACGCAAGCGCCTACCGGGTCGATGCGGTCGTCGTAAGATTCAACGGCTACTTTGGCTCTTTCCCCCGGAATGCGGGCGATTCTTTTGATGGTAATCAAACCGTCGTGAATTTCCGGCACTTCCAACTCGAACAATCTTTGCATAAATAAATTAGAGGTGCGGGAAAGTATAATTTTCGGATTATTGTTTAGATTATCCACTTTAACTACCACCGCCCGGCGCGTTTCGTTTTTACGGAAAAAATCGCCCGGAATCTGTTCTGTTTTCGGAAGAATCAATTCATTTTCTTCATCATCTAATAAAAGAATTTCCTTTTTCCAGATTTGATAGACTTCTGCAGCCACAATTTGGCCTACCCGGTCTTTGTATTTGCTGTAAACATTGTCTTTTTGTAATTCCAAAATTTTGGATGCCAATGCCTGACGAAGATTTAGCACAGCCCGGCGACCAAATCCGGCAAAATTCACTTCATCCGTAATTTCTTCTCCGACTTCATAATCTCCATCAATTTTTTGGGCTTCGGACAAGGTTATTTGCAAATTAGAGTCTTCCAATTCGCCGTCGGGAACCACTTCACGGTTCCTCCAGATTTCAAAGTCGCCTTTATCCGGATTAATAATGATGTCATAATTCTCGTCCGAACCGAACATTTTGCTAATCACGTTGCGGAACGCTTCTTCGAGAATACTGATCAAAGTTGTTCTGTCGATATTTTTGTTTTCCTTAAACTCGGCAAAAGTATCGATCATATTAATTACTGCCTGTTTCTTCGCCATAAGTATTTACTTGAATCTAATTAAATATTTGGTATGTTTTATTTCACTATATGTAAAGGTCAAATCTTCTTCGACCACCGTTTTTCTTTTTGCACCTTCCGGTTTTACTTGCTTTTTTATCGTAAGTATCATTTCTTTTTCGCCGGCGTCTTTCAAAATGCCGGTATATTTGATTCCCGATTTGGCAAGCAGTTCCACCTCATTACCGATATTTTTCCGGTATTGCCGCGGATTTTTAAATGCCTGGCCGATACCCGAAGAACCGACTTCCAATTCATAATCTTCCAAATCCCGGTCTAATTTCGACTCTATATATTTGTTCAAAGCAATGCAATCGTCAATTGAAACTGCCTGATCATTATCTATTTCAACCACAATTTCATTGCCCGGTTTTACTTCTAAATCGACTAAGTAATTTTCCGAATCTTTTAGATAGTCTTCAACGATTTCTTTTACTACTGCTTTCTCAATCATAAATATAAAAAAAAAGAAGGACTAAAGCCCCCCTCCTCCTGATTTTTTTTGCAAAGATAATACATTATTTAATGAGAGCCAAATATTTGAGCATTTTTTATTCAATAAACCGTTAAAAAAGACTAAACTTTACATTATTTTCACAAAAAACAACTATTTCTCATGCTAAAAAGCATATATTTACGTGTAGAAATAGGATTTTTCTAATTATCTTCACTATCTTTGCGCGAAAATTTAATTGCTTTCGAAAAATTATAATTTATGAAGACATATAAATTGACAAACAACATTTTGGGCTGGATAGTCTTTGCGATTGCCGCCGTTGTTTATTTATTGACAATTGAACCTACCGCCAGTTTTTGGGATTGTGGCGAATTTATCTCTTCCGCCTATAAATTAGAAGTAGGACACCCACCCGGAAACCCCATCTTTATGATGACGGCCAATTTGTTTACCCAACTGACGTCCGATCCATCTCAGAAAGCGATGATGGTAAATTCCATGTCGGCTATTTCCAGCGCTTTAACCATTTTGTTCTTGTTTTGGACGATTACGCATCTTGCCAGAAGAATTATTGTCAAAGACGGTCAGGAAATCACATTGATTCAAACAATCAGCATCTTGGGATGTGGTGCAGTAGGCGCTTTGGCTTATACTTTTTCCGATACATTCTGGTTTTCGGCAGTAGAAGGCGAAGTGTACGCTTTTTCTTCTTTAATGACAGCGCTCGTTTTTTGGTTGATCCTGAAATGGGAAGACGTTGCCGATGAGCCACATGCCGACCGTTGGTTGATATTGATAGCTTATTTAATGGGTATTTCCATTGCGGTGCACTTGCTGAATTTACTTTGTATCCCTGCCATCGTTTTGGTTTATTATTTCAAAAAATTCCCCAAACCCAATACAAAAGGCGCTTTGATTGCGTTATTGATTTCTTTTGCAATTGTGGGGATTTTACTTTATGGAATCATACAAGGATTGGTAAAAGTGGCCGGTTGGTTTGAATTATTGTTTGTCAACGGACTCGAATTGCCTTACAATAGCGGGCTTATATTTTATGTGGTTTTGGTTTTTGCCGTTTTGGTGTGGGGCATTTGGGAAACCATGAAAGAAAAATATGCTCCGGGAAGGATAAAAATAGCCTTTATTTTAGCAGTTTCCTTGTTGGGGATTCCTTTTCTCGGGAGCCACCTTTATTTGGGAATTGTGATAATCGCCGCTTTAAGCATTTTTCTTTTTACTTACAAAAAAGTCAAACCGGCAGCACTAAATTCCATACTGCTCTCTCTGTTTGTGGTAACCATCGGTTATTCGTCTTATGCACTGATCATGATTCGTTCGGCAGCCAATACGCCGATGGATCAAAATTCGCCGGAAGATATATTTACCTTGGGTTCTTATCTGTCGCGCGAACAATATGGAGATACGCCTTTGGTGTATGGACAGACTTATGCCTCTGAAGTAAAACGGGAAGCTAAAGATGGATTATTGAAACAAGTATATAAAGATGAAGGGCCTGTTTATGCGCAGATTGCCAAACATGACTCGTCGGAAAAAGACCATTATTTTGTATCTAAACGCAAAGAAAAACCGGTCTATGAAGAAAGTTTAAACACCATTTTTCCCAGAATGTACAGCAGCAAAGAACGGGATGTTCAGGCATATAAAGAATGGGCGGATATCAAAGGCAAACGGGTTCGTTATTCAGATCCCAATGGACCTAAAATCGCAGTGGCGCCTACTTTCGTTGAAAATCTCCGGTTCTTTTTCAGATACCAGGTTAATTTTATGTATTGGCGATATTTTATGTGGAATTTCTCCGGACGTCAAAATGATATTCAAGGACACGGAGAGGTATCGAACGGGAACTGGATTACGGGTATAAAATTCATAGATGCTCAAATGGTTGGGCCTCAGGACGATTTACCCGATGATATAATTAATAATAAAGGGCACAATAAATATTATATGCTGCCGTTCCTGTTGGGAATTTTAGGAATCCTCTATCAGGTTTATTCCGGAAAACGGGGAACACAAGGATTTTGGATTACCTTCTTGCTGTTTTTTATGACGGGACTGGCGATTGTGGTTTATTTGAATCAAACGCCTTATCAACCCCGCGAGCGGGATTATGCGTATGCCGGTTCATTCTATGCTTTCTGCATCTGGATAGGATTGGGCGTTGCCGTGGTGATTGAGGCTTTGAAAAAAGCCAAAATACCGGCGCTTCCGGCTGCAGTCGGCGGTTCGTTGCTTTGTTTGCTGGTTCCTATACAAATGGTTTCCCAGACTTGGGACGATCACGACCGCTCAAAAAGATATGTATGCCGTGATTTTGGGTTCAATTATCTGACCACTTGCGAGCCGAATGCGGTAATTTTCACGATGGGCGATAATGACACTTTCCCCTTGTGGTATGCACAAGAAGTAGAAGGCTACCGCACGGATGTGCGCGTTTGTAATTTGAGTTATCTGCAAACCGACTGGTATATCGACCAGATGAAACGTCAGGCGTATGAATCCGCTCCGCTGCCTATTTCATGGAAAAGAACGGATTATATACAAGGTACGCATGACGCCGCTTTTATTCTAAACAGAACCGAGCAGCCGTGGGAAGTTTCAAAAGCCTTAGACCGGATAAAATCCGATAATCTTCAGACAAAGACTATACCCGGTACCGACCAAAAATATGACAATATTCCTACGGAATTACTCTATCTGCCTGTTGATTCTGCGGCTGTTATCGCTTCAGGAACAGTCAAACCGGAAAATGCCGATTGGATTATGAAAGAAATGCTTATTTATTTTGGAGACAGGCGTAATGAAGCCGACGAAATAGTAGAGCCGGCAAAATCAATGCTCGCTAAAGAAGAAATGATGGTTTTGAATATGTTGAGCAACAATAAAGACTGGTCGAGGGCATTTTATTACGCCATCACGGTAAGTCCGGATGAATTTGTGCGATTAGAGCCTTATTTCCGTCAGGATGGCATTGCCTACCGAATTGTTCCTTATGACACAAGAGAGGCCGGAAATGTCGATACCGATATCTTGTATGATAATCTTGTAAATAAATACCGCTATGGTAATTTGGAACATCCGGGATTGTATATGGATGAAAATTCAATGAATATGGCCAGAACTTTCAGATCCATGTTTGGCATGTTGGGAAAATACCTGGCTGCCGAAGGAAAAACGGAAAAAGCAAAAACAGCCATGGATTATGGCTTGAAAGTGCTTCCCGATTATAACGTTCCTTACGATTTCCGTTCCACAGGAGAGATTGCATCGGCCTATCATCAAATTGGCGAAATTGAAAAAGCGCATCAAGTCTATGACGTGTTGTTGGAAAAAACTTTGAAGACACTGAATTGGTACTCTAATCTTAATAAGCGGGATTATTCCACAGTAATGCTTGAAGTTAGAAGAAATATAATCTATTTAAATAATATTTTACCTTTTTATAAGGAAGTACAACCGGATGTTTACGATCGTGTCTATAAAGACTATGAAGGTTATATCCAACGATACGAACAAGCCATGAATAGCGCTCAAGCAAGAGGTGGTGCAAACAAATAAAACATGTTAATAGAAAGAGCTCCTAAACTATATCGCAATTTATATCGCGGATCTCATTGGAGATTCAATAAAGATAAAAAAGTAGTTTATCTCACATTCGACGATGGTCCAATACCTGAGATTACGCCTTGGGTATTGGATTTGTTGGATAAATACAATATTAAAGCTACTTTTTTCTGTGTAGGCGATAATGTCCGAAAATTTCCGGAGATATACCGGATGGTTCAAGACCGCGGGCATACGGTGGGAAATCACACTTTCCATCATGTACAAGGATTAAATATTCCGACGGAATCTTATTTAGCGGATGTCAAAGAAGCTGGAAAGCTGATTAAAAGCAAACTTTTCCGTCCACCTCACGGACACATGCGATTGCCTCAATTTTACGCATTGCGAAAACAATACAAAGTGATTATGTGGGATGTAGTTACCCGCGATTACAGCCGGTTAAAAACGGCCGGACAAGTGTTTGAAATCGTAAAAAAATATACTCGGAACGGCTCCATCATTGTTTTTCACGACTCAATAAAGTCCGGTGACCGCATGAAAGCATCTCTTCCCCAATCCATCGAATGGCTGCTGGAACAAGGATACAGTTTTGAATTGATAGAAGAATAAATCGGTCTTCTTACGCTGTTAGTAAGCCTAAAATCGGAATGTGGGTGTTGCATCATTACCGTACGCTGACGCATACGGCTATAAAGATGTTAGCGCTACGCACCTTTTCGCACGTGACACAAGATACACTTCTATTTTTAATATTTAGCTGAACACAGGGTTTTACGGGTGAGCCCATTTTTCCATCAACGGTAATTCGCATTCCCATTAAAAAACAATCCCCGAACTTCATTGAAGTTCAGGGACTTACTTTACTTTTCTTAATTTTATGACTTGTTTCGTGTCCCCCGAGGGGCTCGAACCCTCGACCCAATGATTAAGAGTCATTTGCTCTACCAACTGAGCTAGGGAGACTTTTCCAAATCGGGTACGAAGGTACGATTATTTCGTCAAAATACCAAAAGAAGAAGGGAAAATCTACTATTTTAATAAATTTCCCTTCCTCTTTTGCTTTTAACCTTTTATTCTTCGCTTGTTTAATCCAACTTATGTATTACCAATCCCGACCGTAGTTTCGGTTCAAACCAGGTCGTTTTTGGCGGCATGATATTGCCCGTGTCGGCGATGTCGATTAATTGTTTCATGGAAACCGGATAAAGCGCCAGCGCTACTGCCATTTCACCGCTGTCTATCCGGCGTTTCAACTCTCCTAATCCGCGGAGACCGCCTACGAAATCAATGCGTTTGTCGGTTCTTAGGTCTTTGATTCCCAGAATTTTATCCAAGATTAAATTGGAAGAAATGGTAACATCCAATACGCCGATTGGGTCGTTGTCGTTGTATGTGCCCGGTTTTGCATCCAAAGAATACCAATGCTTGTTGAGATACAGGGCGAAATTGTGCAAGCGTTCGGGATGATAAATGGTTTCGCCTTTGTCAACCACGGTAAAATTTTCGCTCAATTTTTCCAACAATCCGGCCGGACTTAAACCGTTCAAGTCTTTGACCACCCGGTTGTAATCCATGATTTTCAGTTGGTCGGCAGGGAAACAAACCGCCATGAAATAATTGTATTCCTCTTTGCCGGAGTGCTGCTGATTTTGCCGGGCTTTTTCTGCGCCCACCAAAGCGGCAGCGGCGGAGCGATGATGGCCGTCGGCAATATATAAATAAGGTATAGCCGCGAATAATTCCGTGATTTTCCGAATAATTGCCTCATCATCGACGACCCAGAAATGGTGCCCGATTTGGTCTTCCGAAACAAAATCATATTCCGGGTTTTTTTGCACAGCTGCTTTGACGATGGCGTCTAATTCCGGATTTTCGGGATAAGCGAAAAATACCGGTTCGATATTGGCATTGTTGATGCGCACATGTTTCATGCGGTCTTCTTCCTTGTCTTTACGGGTCAATTCATGCTTTTTAATTGCACCGGTCAGATAATCGTCAACATACGAACCGACTACCAATCCGTATTGCGTGCGGTCGTTCATGGTTTGGGCATAGACATAATAATTTTCCTTGTCATCCTGCACCAACCATCCGTTTTCCTGAAATTTTCTGAAATTTGCGACGGCTTTTTCATAAACATCCGCATCATGTTCATCTTTTCCTACCGGAAAATCGATTTCCGGTTTGATGATGTGATACAAGGATTTCTCGTTTCCTTCAGCTTCTTTGCGCGCTTCTTCCGAACTCAACACATCATAAGGACGGGAAGCCACTTCAACTACGTATTTTTTGGGAGGACGTACTCCTTTGAACGGTTTAATTGTTGCCATAATATAAAAATTACGAATTAAAAATTACGATTTTACCAGATTGCTACTCGTTTTTCCTTCGGTACATACATGGTATTTTCCGGAGTTATATTGAAAGCGTCGTACCAAGTGTCGATTTGGGGCAAAGCGCCGTTTACACGCCATTTTCCCAAAGAATGTACATCCATTTTGGTTCTCCGGAGAATTTCCGCATCGCGGATATTGGCTGCCCAAACGGTGGCGTATCCCAAGAAAAACCGTTGTGCACCGGTAAATCCGTCGATGGGCGCCGGTATTTCTTTGCCTTTTAAGGTATTTTGATATGCCTGCCAAGAAACCTGCAATCCGCCTTGGTCGGCAATGTTTTCGCCCAGTGTGAGTTGGCCGTTGGCGTGGACGGTGTCTATCACAACGATGTTATCGTAAAAATCGACCAAAACCTGTGCTCTTTCCTTGAATTTATCGGCATCTTCCGCTGTCCACCAATCGGTTAGATTTCCCTCTTTGTCATACAGGCGGCCTTGGTCGTCAAAGCCGTGTGTCATTTCGTGACCGATTACCACGCCAATGGCTCCGTAGTTGACGGCGTCGTCGGCATCGACATTGAAGAAAGGCGGTTGGAGAATGGCCGCAGGGAAACAAATCTCGTTGGTCGAAGGGTTGTAATACGCATTTACTGTTTGCGGATTCATCTGCCATTCGTCTTTATCAACCGGTTGGTTGAATTTGCTAATCATGTAATCGTAATCAAAATTATTGGAACGAATCACATTCGCCAGATAAGAATCCTTTTTGTCAATTTGCAAAGCGGAATAATCGAGCCATTTATCGGGATAACCGATTTTTACATGAAAATTGGCCAATTTATCCAAGGCTTTCACTTTGGTTTCGCCACCCATCCACGACAGGTTTTCAATTCTTTCGCCCAAAGCGGTTTGTAGGTTTTTTACCAAACCCAGCATTTTTTCTTTGGCTACCGGCGGAAAATATTTTTCCACATAAATTTGTCCTACCGCTTCTCCCAAAGCGCCGTCAATTACATCTACCGCCCGTTTCCAGCGTTCCGGTTGTTCTTCTTTTCCGGATAAAGTTTTTCCGTAAAATTCAAAACTGGCATTGGAAAAATCATCGCTTAAATAAGCAGACGCAGAACGAATTACATTCCAACTCAAATAGTATTTTATATCTTGAAGCGGATATTCTTTGATAATTTTACTCGCTTCGGAAATGGGTTCCAACTGGCCTAAATCCAACTCTTTCAAGTTCTTTATACCGATTATATCGAAGAAAACAGTCCAGTCAATATCCGGTGCGCGTTGAACCAATTCAGCCAAGGGAATTTTGTGGTAATTGGCAACCGGGTCGCGAAGCGCCACACGAGACGAAGCCACTTTGGCCAACTGCGTTTCAATTTTCATCACGGCAGCAGATGCGTTTTTCGCATCATCGGAAGTATAACCCGATAAAGTAAAGAGTTTTTCGATGAGTTCTACATATTTGGCGCGCAAGGTTTGGGAATGTTCATCCTCTAATAGATAATAATCCCTGTCGCCCATTCTGTAACCGCCCTGATAAATATGTAAAATGTTGAGGGAACTATTCATATCATCAGCGGCAACATAATGGCTAAAGAACGGCGATACACCGTCTCGATTCAAATTGGCCAATGTTTCGGTCAGATTCGATTTGTCTGTCAAGGCATTCACTTTTTCCAAATACGAAATAAGCGGCGAGGCGTTTTCTGTATTCAGACGAACGCTGTCCATCGCCAAAGCGTACAAATCGCCGATTTTTTGCGCGACACTACCTTGTGCATTGGTTTTTTGAGAAATTTCGATAACCAAATCTTTCACTTGTTGCCGGCTTTTTTCGTCCAACTCATCGAAAGTCCCAAAACGGGCATGTTCCGGTTTCAAAGCGTGGGAATCAATCCATCCGCCATCGGCATAGCGGTAAAAATCATTACCGGCTATGGCAGTGGTATCCAAATTGTTAGTGTCAATACCTTTTACGGTTTCTTTTTTGTTTTCGTTACAAGATGTTACAATCATTGTAGAAATTAATGTTAAATAAATGATACTTTTCTTCATAAAACTTTCTTTTTTGTCCGATTTATTATTGCAATTGAAAAAACGAATTTATGCGTCTTTTTTGTAATTTTCCAATTCAATGGTGGTTTCCGTCCATTCGTCCATGATACCCGATACTTTTTTCTGCAATTCCGCATGTTTCCAAAGCAAATCCACGTTGGAAGCGCCTTCGGGCGTCATTAAAATTTCTTCCATAGCCTTGATTTCAGTTTCCAACTTTTCAATTTTCATTTCGCAATCGGCAATGGATTTTTCCAAACGTTTGATTTGACGTTGCTGCTCTTTGCGCTGTTCGTAGGCGCCTACCACCCCTAAATCCCCTGAAGGGGACTTTGGTTGATGCGAACAAAAGCCTCCTTTAGGGGGTTGGGGGTAAGTCTCCTTCAGGGGATTTAGGGGTGGTATTTTCTTCTCCAACTCGTTCAAATTCTCAATTTTCTTACTTTCCAGAAATTCGTAAATACCTCCCAAATGTTCTTTTATCCGCTGGTTTCCAAATTCATACACTTTATTGACCAATCCGTCCAAAAACTCCCGGTCGTGGGAAACGATGATGGCGGTTCCGTCAAATTCTTTTAAAGCTTCCTTCAATACATCTTTCGACCGCATATCCAAATGGTTGGTCGGTTCATCGAGAATCAGCAGGTTGACCGGTTCGAGCAGCAGTTTAATCATGGCGAGCCGGGTGCGTTCGCCGCCCGAAAGGACAGCAACTTTCTTATCTGAAGCCTCTCCGCCGAACATGAATGCGCCGAGTATATCCCGGATTTTGGAACGGATATCGCCTACGGCTACATAGTCGATGGTTTCAAAAACCGAAAATTTCTCGTTCATCAAATCGGCTTGATTCTGCGCAAAATAACCGATTTTGACATTGTGCCCCAATTGCAAATTTCCCTCGTAGGGGATTTGTCCCATGATACATTTGACCAAAGTCGATTTGCCTTCGCCGTTTTTGCCGACAAACGCCACTTTTTCTCCGCGGTTAATCGTTAGCGTAGCATTTTCAAAAATCAAGTGGTCGCCATACGATTTACCTACATTTTCCATGATAACCGGAAAAGAACCCGAACGCGGCGCAGGCGGAAATTTCAGGTGTAAAGCGGAATTGTCTTCTTCGTCCACTTCGATGCGTTCCAATTTTCCCAATTGTTTGATGCGGCTTTGCACTTGTACGGATTTAGAGGCTTTGTATCGGAAGCGCTCAATAAATTCTTCCGTGTCTTCGATTTGTTTCCGTTGATTTTCGTAAGCGCGCAATTGTTGTTCGCGCCGTTCTTTCCGCAATTCCACGTATTTGGAATAATTGACGCGGTAATCGTAGGTTTTTCCCAAGGAAATTTCGATGGTTCTTTGGGTAACATTGTCAATAAACGCCCGGTCGTGCGAAACGAGAATAACCGCATTGGCTTGCGTGGACAGAAAATTCTCCAACCATTGGATGGATTCGATGTCCAAGTGGTTGGTCGGCTCGTCCAACAGCAGAATATCCGGCTTTTGCAGAAGGAGTTTGGCCAATTCTATACGCATCCGCCAACCGCCGCTAAATTCGTTGGTTGGCCGGTCGAAATCGGTTCTTGAAAAACCCAATCCCAAGAGTGTTTTTTCGATGTCCGCTTCAATATTGGTTATGCCTTCGATAGTCAGGCGTTCGTTCAGTAGGCTGATGTCATCAATGAGTTTGTGGTAGGATTCCGATTCGTAATCTTCGCGGTGCGCCAATTCCAGATTCAGTTTATCTAATTCCGCTTCCATTTTCAGTACCCGCTCGAAAGCCAAAGCGGCTTCTTCCTTCACGGAGCGGTTGGTCGAAAACTGCATTTGTTGCGGAAGATAACCGATGGTGGCGTCTTTGGGCATAGAAATCCTTCCCTTGGTAGGTTCTTGCAAACCGGCAAAGATTTTCAACAGTGTACTTTTGCCTGCGCCGTTTTTGCCTACCAAGGCAATTCTGTCTTTTTTGTCAACTACAAAACCGATTTCGTCCAAAAGAGTAAAACCGCCGAACGAAACGGTCAGATTTTCTACTGAATACATGCTTTATTTTAAAGTACCGCCTTTATCCAAGCTTGTGCAATCAATTGTCCGCCGGTGAAAGACGGATGCACGCCGTCGGTGCTCCAATAGCTTGCCGGAGCTTTTTTAAGCGCTTCGTTAAATACGGATTGAAGCGGCACGAAAATTAAATCATTGTCCAAAGCGACTTTTTTAGCCGCCTTGCGATAGGGAGCAAAATCATTTTCCCATGTATCGTCCAAAGCAGAACCTCCATGAACGATAAAAGGTTCAAGGATAACGATTTTTATATTCGGGAGTTGTTTTTTGGTGTCTTTTATCAATTTATCCAGATCGGTAGCGTATTTTTCTACGGTGCCGGTATAATTGTGCGTTTTCGTATGCCAAAAATCATTGACCCCAATCATAATGCTCAAAATGTCCGGTTTTAGTTCGATGCAATCTTTCGTCCATCGGTCGGCCAATTCAAAAACTTTATTTCCGGAAATTCCCCGGTTGTAAATTTTCAACTCTTTTTCGGGGTTATTCGCCAAAATATTGGCGCCGGTAAAAAGCACATAGCCGCCACCCAATTGGCCTTGCGTGCTGGGGGTAGGTTCATCTCTGCGGCTTCTTCCCCAATCGGTAATGGAATCGCCTTGAAACAAAATTGTTTCGCCTTTTGATAAGTAGTGCAGTTGACTTTCATTGGTGGATGAAGATTCAGGCATTGCGGCTTTCACTATCTCCGGAATTAACAAAGTAGCAGCTCCGGTCGCTGCGGTTTTCTTGAAAAAATTTCTTCTGTTCATAATATTTTTAGCATTTAAGTATTAAAATAATTTTTCAGGGTATTCTCCATTATCTACTAATTGTTTTATTTTTTCGACGACTGATGCCCGGTCGTCTGCATAAGTTACGCCAAACCATTTGGAGGGCGTGTCTAATACTTTCACTTTTACTTTACCGCCTGCAATCAAATGGTCAATGGCCCAGGGAATAAAGTATTCGGCTTTCAGGTTGGACTGATTTTCCGCGAGGAATTTCTCAAACAAACTTTCGGAATAATCGAAATATTCCGGCGTAAATCCCCACATATTCATGGAAACGGGTGTGTTGTCTTCTACCACCACTTTTTCCCCGTTTTCGCCGGTAAATTGTATTTCGCCGTCGATACGTGCGATGGCGGTTCGTTCAACCACCGAAGTCAGAAATCCGTCCTTATCCGAAGAACAAACGCCACGGGCAACCGAACCGCTTTCCGACAATGTATTACCGATGCGATAGCCTACCATAGAATAAATATTCTTTTCGTTTTCAATGGTTTGTAGAAATTCGCCCATAATTGCAAAACTTTCTCTTCCGTAAAAATCATCGGCATTAATAACCATAAAAGGTTCTTTAATGACGTCTTTTCCCATCAGAACGGCATGATTGGTACCCCAGGGTTTTACCCGTTCCGGATTCAATACAAATCCTTTGGGAAGTTTATCCAATTCTTGAAATACAATCTCCGCCGGGATAATATGTTCGTATTTTTTCAGTATTTTTTCACGAAAATCTTGTTCAAAAGATTCCCGGATAACAAAAACGACTTTCCCAAATCCGGCTCTAACAGCGTCATAGATGGAATAGTCCATAATTGTTTCACCATTGGGGCCGAGTCCGTCCAATTGTTTCAATCCTCCGTAGCGACTGCCCATTCCGGCAGCCAAGACAAATAAAGTTGGTTTCATTATGTGTAAATATTATTGTATGTTTAATTAGCTGACAAAGTTACAGATTTTATTCTGAAGTTAAAAGCAAAATGCGAAAAACGGTATTAAAAATTTCCGTTACAATCTCTCTATCAACTGACTTTTAACCAATTCGTATTCCAAAGATTTTTCCAATAAATAACCCAATCGTTGAATGGTTGATGTCAATATGGTGCGCGATTTGGTCGAATACCGTTTTTAACTGTCCTATGCGTATCTTGTCCATATTGTATTTAATTATGTTTCAGAAAAATAATTGCCAATAATGTAAAGCGGTACAGGCGGCAACCAATTCTTTTTATTGAAAAAGCAACCGGCTGTTTCCCCGCAAAAAATCTTCCACTTTCATCCGTTTTTTTCCGGCTTGTTGGATATTCTTCAAATGAATAAACCCATCCGAAGTGGCTACTTTCAATATTTTTTTATCAATAGAAATAAGCGTTTTGGGTGGTAAGCGATGGCGCAATATTTCTTTTTCGGCTTCAAAAATCTTGAATTGGATGATTTCTCCTTGTTGGCTTTTCAATTCCGTCCATGCAGCGGGATAGGGCGATAAGCCTCGTATGAAATCATAGATTTCTTGGGTTGTTTTAGTCCAATCAATTTGGCAGGTCTCCTTGAAAATCTTGGGTGCCGGTTTTAATTCGCTTTCACCGGAAACGATTTTGGCTTGTTCGATGGGGTGAATGTTGTCGTTGAGTATGTCATCAACGGTTTTAACGACCAATTTTGCACCCAGATACATCAGCTTGTCGTGAATGATTTCGGCGTTATCGGTATCTTCAATCGGAATCCGTTCCTGAGAAATAATCTGGCCGGTATCAATTTCGTGGGTAAGGAAAAACGTCGTGATGCCGGTTTCTTTTTCTCCGTTGATAATCGCCCAGTTGATGGGAGCGGCGCCCCGGTATTGCGGCAACAAAGAGGCATGAAGATTGAAAGTGCCCAAAACAGGCATATTCCAAACCACTTCGGGCAACATCCGGAAAGCGACTACGATTTGTAAATCAGCCTTCCAATCTTTCAGTTGTTTCAAAAACTCAGGGTCTTTCAGTTTTTCCGGTTGCAAAAAAGGCAAGTCTTGCGACAAAGCATATTCCTTTACCGGCGAGGTTTGCAGTTTATATCCGCGGCCGGCCGGTTTGTCGGGCATCGTGATAACGCCCACCACATTATATCCGCCTTCGACCAAGGCGCGGAGACTCTCGACGGCAAAGTCGGGCGTACCCATATATACGATTCGTAATGTTTCTTTATCCTTCATCTGAAAAATTATCTACTAAGACTTCTCTATAAGCGTTAAATATTTTTGATTTGGAAACGAAGCCCAAATATTTTCCTTTGTTGTCAATTACCGGAAGATTCCAAGCTTTGGTATCGTCGAAAATCTGCATGATTTTCTCCATCGGCATACTGATATTGATTTTCTCCGGAGGCGAAACCATGAATTTTTTCACTTTGAAACGGTTGTATAATTCCGGACGGAACATGATATTCCGTATATCGTCCAAGAGAACAATACCCCGCAAAACGCCCTCATCGTCAATAACGGCAAATACATTCCGGCTTGATTGGGCAATCACTTTGACCACATCCCCCAAAGTCATTTCCGGATGAACGGTCATAAAATCATTTTCAATTACCATATTTACGTCTAACAGCGTGAGCACGGCTTTGTCTTTGTGGTGGGTCATCAATTCGCCTTTTTGCGCCAAGCGGATGGAATACAGGCTGTAACGTTCAAAACACAAAATGGTAAAATAAGCGCTGATGGTAACAATCATCAAAGGTAGAAAAAGTTCGTAACCGCCCGTTAATTCGGCAATCAGGAAGACCGCCGTCAATGGCGAATGCATTACCGCCGCCATCATTCCCGCCATACCCATCAAAGCGAAATTCTCTTCCGGCAAATAAACCGCCGGAAATAAATGCCCTACCGAATGGGCAAAGACAAATCCCACGATACAGCCCAGATACAAAGAAGGGGCGAATATTCCACCGCAGCCGCCGCCGCCGTTGGTGGCGCTTGTGGCGAAAACTTTCATGAAAATAATCAAGCCCAGAAAGAAAACCATGCCCCAAAAATTTTCTCGTATGCTGTAAAACAAACTGCCGTCCAACAAATTATCGTAACTTTTCCCGATGAGGCTTCCGATGGTATCGTAGCCTTCGCCATAGAGCGGCGGCAAAAGAAAAATAAGGATACTCAATAAGATAGAGCCTAAAAGGAATTTCTTCCAAAAACTTTCCAGTTTTCTGAAAATGCCTTCAATCCGGATAGTGGTACGCGTGAAATACAAAGCAATCAAACCGCAAGCGATGCCTAACAGAAAAACATAAGGGATGCGGTGCATGGCGAAACTTTCCACCTGATTGAACTTGAACATGGCTTCCATCCCCGTCAGAATATAGGAAACAGTAGCAGCTGTGACGGAAGTAATCAGCAGGGGAAGTACCGATGCCGTAGTCAAATCAAGCATCAAAACTTCTATCGTGAAAAGCAGTCCGGCGATGGGCGCTTTGAAAATCCCGGCGATGGCGCCTGCAGCTCCGCAACCGACGAGCAACATCAAGGTTTTCTGTTCCATCTTGAAAATACGCCCCAAGTTGGAACCGATAGCAGAGCCGGTCAGTACGATAGGCGCTTCCGCTCCAACCGAACCGCCGAAGCCGATGGTAATGGAACTGGCAACCAACGACGACCACATATTGTGCCTTTTTATCCGGCTTTTTCGTTGAGAAATGGCGTACAGAATTTTAGTTACCCCATGACTAATGTCATCTTTGACAATGTATTTGACGAATAATCCCGAAAGGAGAATCCCGACAATGGGATAAATAAGGTAAAAATAATTAGCGCCCTTTACGTCGGCGTCCCCGGTAAGAAAATGCTGAATCAAATGGATAATTTCTTTCAGTAAAATGGCCGCGAGCGCGGTGCATATCCCTATGATAAAACTCAACAGGAGGATAAAATACCGCTCTTTGATGTATTTTTCCCTCCACAACAAAACCGTATCGAACCAATCTTTTCTCAACATGTTATATGCCTTTTCCTGTGCAAATTGTCTTTATTGTATAAATTACTATCTTGATATCCAGCATCAACGACATGTTTTCGTAATACATGATATCGTATTGCATGCGTTCAATCATTTCTTCCACATTGCGAGCGTACCCGAATTTTACCATTCCCCAGGACGTGATTCCGGGGCGGACATTGTGAAGCAAGTAAAAATACGGTGCTTGTTTCACAATTTTCTCGATGTAATATTTCCGTTCCGGCCGTGGGCCAACGAGCGACATATCGCCTTTCAAGACGTTCCAGAACTGGGGAAACTCGTCCAAACGGTATTTCCGCATGATTTGTCCGTAAGGCGTAATTCGTTCATCATTTTCCGATGAAAGCAGCGGCCCGTCTTTTTCCGCATCATTGCGCATCGTTCGGAATTTGTATATCATAAACGGTTTACCGCGATAACCGATTCGTTCCTGTTTGATAAAAACCGGCCCCGGCGAATCCAATTTAACCCGAATAGCCCAATACAGATAAATTGGGGACAAAAGTAATAAAACGAATCCGGAAATCAATCTATCAAGGGTATGTTTTATGTTTTTTTCTCCTTCCGGGAAATTATTATCGGTAACATCGATCAACGGATATCCGGTAATGGTTCTAATTTTAATTCCTCCGGTCAATAGTTTGGTTTGGCTGATAGGCAGTTTAATCGGCAGTTTGTATTGATACAGAGAATAGAGTAGCCCGAGCAATTCATCGTCATCGTCCGTATCGACCGCGACAATCAATTCTTCTGTTCCCAATTCATTGATGAGGGAGCCCAAATCCGCAACACTTCCAATAACCGGTTGATTCCCTGTTTTTTGATGAGGCAGGAGGATGCTTGTGTCGATAAATCCCTGAATGGAATACATCAAAGATTCGGAAGGCTTATCCAATAAGCGTTTCGTTTGCAGGGCTTTTTCCCCGTTTCCGAGAATCAGCGCCCGGATAGTCCATTCCCGTTTCCTGATTTTACGGGAAGTTTGGTTGGTAATAATTAAACGGAAAAAATAAGTGAACCCAAAAGTAAACAGAAACAAATAAGAAAACTGCTCGTAATAAACATGGAAAGATTCCGGCAGATTTTTCAATACAACGCCAAAGAAAATAACAATCGTTCCGAGAAATACGGTTCCAAAAGTGGTAAAAAATTCCGATAATCTTGATTTCTCAAGCGGTTTATTGTAATATCCGGAATAGTAATACAGAATCAGCCAACCGAATGGAATGAGAATTTGTCCCTTTACTACGTGGCGGTAAGACATAAAATCCGTCAAATAGGTAAAGCCTTCATATTGAGCGATAAGATAATAACGGACAATATTAAACACAAACCAAGCCAAGTTGGCAGATAAAAAATCGGCCAACAAGTACTTGAACAATTGTGATTTCTTCCCCATTACTCCCGGATAATTTTTATTAAGCCGCCTTTTCCCAATTGGATAATGCTTGACGGCGCGGATTTTTGCGTTTCATTTCTCCTGTAATCCACCACATAATCAACAGAACGTAAAATTTCCGATTTTATTTCAGAGAAATTAGCCGGAGAAGGTTCTCCGCTGATGTTTGCAGACGTGGAAACAATCGGTTTTCGGAATTGTCGGCAGAGTTTTTTGGAAAAATCTTCATTCGTAATCCGGATGCCGATACTGCCGTCGCTCGCAATCAGATTGGGCGCCAGATTTTTAGCTCCCGAATAAATAATTGTCAAAGGTTTGTCCGATAAATCAATCAAATCCAAAGCGATTTCCGGCAACTCGTCCACGTAAAAATCCAATTTAGCGGAAGAATCCAGCAAAACCAACATCGATTTGGAGTCGGAACGCTGTTTGAGTTCATAAATTTTTTTCACGGCAGCTTCGTTGGCGGCATCGCATCCGATTCCCCAAATCGTATCGGTAGGGTAGATGATAATACCGCCTTTTTTTAAAACTTCACAAGCATTTTTTATTTCTTCTTCCATAATTTATCAGCGAAATTATGGTACAAAGATAATCATAGTAATTAAATTTACAGAAAATCAGACAAATAAATCGTTCATTGTTATCTCCGATTGAATATTGTTCCAGTATCCGTTATGTTTTACGCCATAAGTGCTCATCATAGTCAGATAGATTGACAACATTGATGCCTGAAATGACTTTGTTGCAACGGCAGTCAATCCGGTATTTTTCTTCACTATCGCAGCAAGTAAAATTAACTCACTTTGTAAGCATCGGGCATACCAATCCCGATGAATTTATTTAATGTCAAACATTTGAGTTTGACCTCCGTTTTCTGATTTTTTAATGTTCGGGCATCCAAGAAGCCACATGCGAAAGATTCCCTGCCTGATTTTCGATGGCTTGCAGGATAGACCGTTTTTCCAATTCATCCAATCTCAATCCATCCAAAGAAGCTCCTTTTACTGTCTGCGAATCGGTATTTTGAACGGAAAAATCCGCTTCGTCCAAAATCGTTTTTCCGGAAACCAGCATTGTGCGTTCTACCAAGTTTTTCAATTCACGGATATTGCCGGGATAAGGGAGCGACTGCAAATAAGCCCATGCCGATGGCGTGAATTTCGGCTGGGGTAAACCGTTTGCTTTGGCTTGTTGTTTGGCAAATGTTCGGCGAGCAGGGGAATATCTTCGCGGCGCTTACTACGCGCACATCGACTTTGCGCGGACGGCTGTCGCCCAAGGCTTCAAAAGTCTGGTCTTGCAGTACCCGCAATAATTTCACCTGACAGGAAAGTTCCAAATCGCCGATTTCATCTAAGAAGATTGTTCCTTTGTCCGCCACCTCGAAACGTCCGGTGCGGTCGATATGGGCATCGGTGAATGCGCCCTTTTTGTGTCCGAACATCTCGCTCTCAAAAAGACTTTGCGTGATACCGCCCAAAAGGATGACCGGCGGAATCATCATCAATGATTAATATCATAAAAAAAGATTTTTGTTACAAAGATAATATTTTTTATTCAAAAATTTTTTTACCTAAAAAGAATGCGTATTTTCGCACATTCTATTGTACAATTAAAATTATTTTCTGCTTAGCAAAGTATAAATAATAATATTAATATTGTATAATAGAATGTACAAAATAATATATTTATTGTATAATGTAATATAAGATCTAAAAAATGGATACTCTGATAGAAAAATCTTTGCAAAAAGTAAAGGCAGTTGATATTCGTATTATTCGCAAAATAATGGATGAAATAGACTGGAATGACCGTCTGATAGGTATTCGTGGTGCAAGAGGTGTGGGGAAAACGAAGTTCATAAATACTCAAATTGGGCGCAGACAATCAAAAATATCTATGATGATTTTCCTGATTTGAAAGTTGTTTTTACCGGCTCGTCATTGCTCGAAATCCTCAATGCCCGTGCCGATTTGAGTCGCCGTGCAATTGTGTATGACATTCAAGGACTTTCGTTCCGTGAATATTTGAATATTACACAAAAAACTGATTTTCAACCGTTTTCTTTGACTGATATTTTGACTAAGCAAAAAGAAATTTCGGACGAGATTTTGGAAAAAGTCAAACCCTTGCAATTTTTTAGCGACTATCTGCGACACGGTTATTATCCTTTTTTTACCGAAGGAATTGCTAAATATCCCTATCGTTTGGAAGAAATTGTCAATCTGATTTTGGAAGTGGAATTGCCTTTGCTGCGAAATGTTGAGCCTGCATATATTCTCAAAATCAAGCAACTGCTACAAATAGTTGCCGAATCCGTTCCATTTGTTCCAAACATAGACAGTCTTGCCAAACGCATTAATATTCACCGAAATACCTTGCTTTCGTATCTGTATTATTTGCAAGAAACGCGCCTTACTAATCATTTGCACAAAGATATTTCGGGCATCAACAAACTGCAAAAACCTGACAAAGTATATCTCGAAAACACGAATCTTGCCTACACTTTGGCGGAGAATAACACCGACATTGGAAATATGCGCGAAACGTTTTTTCTTAATCAACTTTCGCATCAACACACAGTTGAATATCCAAACACAGGCGATTTTTGGGTGGATAAAAAAATATTGTTTGAAATTGGCGGAAAAAGCAAAACAGGCAAGCAAATTCAAAGCGAAAGTAACGCCTACATTGCCGCCGATAATATTGAGTACGGTTTTGGTAAAAAAATTCCGCTTTGGCAGTTCGGGTTTTTGTATTGAAATCGTTTTCCTGCGCATTGCTGTCATATTCCATTTTTATTTTAATGATTTTCCGACAGGGCAAAAGTAATTCTTTTTTATCAATCAATCAAACTTTTAAGATATTTCCAGCGATTCAGGGATTAAAAAACTATTAAATTTGTTTCGTGGGTGCAAATATACGAAAAATGAACAAAAAAACAGGAATTTTGCTTTTTGAAAGAAATAATTGTTATAACTTTACACTCTAATAAATATTTTTTGCCTATGTATATATAGCGTAATAATACGCACATTTTAGACATTTTGGAAAAAGCGTTTTTGCTTTTATTCTTGAATAGCAAACCCCAAAAATCAACAACAACCAACCTCAAAGCAAAATCCAAACAACAGCAATAAAACATTTGTAAATCAATAATTTATATCTAAAATTAAAAGCCAAAAAGACTGTTGAACTGCAAAACAACCGGCATAGTTTTTCTATGGGGTCGGTACGGTCAAAAGTCAATACTCCCTGTTTTTATCCAAATATCAAAAGTGGCTTTTTGTTTGCCTGTTTCAGCGGGTTGCGATTCAGCGATGTAAAAGGGCTTACATGGGGAAAGTTACAAAGAGATAACGGCGGGAATATGTTTATCAATTATGTTCAAAAGAAAACAGAAAAACAGGAATATCTGCCGATTAGCAAGTCGGCTGTAAAGTATCTGCCGGAAAGAGGCAATGCAAAGGATGATGATTCGGTTTTCAAGTTCCCTGGTGGTGGATATGTGAATTTACAGTTGCGACAATGGGCATTTACGGCAGGGATAAAGAAGAAAGTAACTTTTCATGTAGCACGACATACTAATGCAACCTTGCTGTTAAGTTTGGAAGTGCCGATTGAAACGGTTAGTAAGATTTTGGGACATTCCGATATAAAGACCACACAGATTTATGCCAAAGTCATTGATAAGAGCAAGCGGGATGCGGTGGATAAGTTGGATGGATTGACAGTATAGCTCCGATAGCTTTTACTTACTGAATATTTATTGTATTTTTGTCGCTAAATTAATAAGAAGATGCCATTGATAAAGCAAAATAATTTTGAGGAACTGATAAACAATGTTTATCAAACACATTGCATCTTGCAGGCTAATGCAACGAGAGCCATTAATTTAAATTTGACTGTAAGAAATTGGCTTGTAGGTTGCTATATTGTTGAGTTTGAGCAAAACGGGGAAGATAGGGCAAAATATGGAACCCGCTTGCTCGAAGAAATGGCAAAAAGTGTAAAAGAAAAAGGCGTCAAAGGTTTGAATTTAAGAACATTGCGAAATTGTAGGATTCTTTATGTCACTTATCCTCAAATTCGGCAGACAGTGTCTGCCGAATTGAAAAACGAGCAACAACTGTCTGTTTTGCCTGCACTTGCAGATGACACCAACATTCGGCTGACAGTGTCAGCCAAATCTGACGAAGAAATGGTTTTGCCACCTGAATTGTTGCTGACCAGACTGACATTTTCGCATTTTATTGAACTAATCCGTGTGGACGATGATTTGTCCACAAACAAGGAAGCCATAATTGCTAAAATCAAAAACCTTAAATCTGATTGTGCCGACAGGCGGGATTGACGAGAGTGGAAACTGGAAAAATACGCACACAGACGGTAAATACCTTTTTCCCGTAAAGGCGATGAGTGCAGTATATCGCGGTAAATTTATGACTGGTTTTCAAGCGTTTATTTCAGAGAGCGGAATGGAATTGACTCAAGATTTGAGAAAAGAACTTTACCGCAAAGACTGGGTGGTTTATGCCAGGCGTCCTTTCGGGGGAGCGGCGCAGGTAATCGAATATCTGGGACGATATACGCACAAAATTGCCATCAGTAACCACCGTTTGCAAAGTATTGACGGGGGGAAAGTATCTTTCACATACAAAGATTACAGCGATGACAGCCAAACAAAGACAATGACATTGGACGCAGTAGAGTTTTTAAGGCGTTTTTGCCTGCATATTTTGCCCAAGGGTTTTCGCAAGATAAGGCATTTTGGGATACTGGCTTCACGCAATAAAGCAGAACTGAAATCGCAACAGGAAAAGATGAATCCACTCGAAACCGACAGACAAAAACCTGTATATACAAAAGTATTCTTTGATAAAAAGCAATGTTCCTGCTGTAAAACGGGAAGAATGGAAATTGTGTGGAGTTTCAGGGCTAATGCTCCACCTGAAATAGTGACAAAAAACAAAAAAGTTGTCCTGAAATCCGATATTTAACCCCAATCTGTTTCTGCCTTAAAACGGCGGACAGCTATGCTATTGTGCAAAATCGAAAAAAAACGAACTCGAAACCGAAAAAGAATGAAAATAAAAACGGCTCAAAAACTTTTGCCAAACACACCAAAATGGACAAAACCGGCATAAAATCTACCAAACTCCTGCCAAATTCCTGCCAACTTTTATCTCTCCGGAATCCAATCCGATTATTGAAACCCCATAGAGAAAAATCGCACATTTACCACCGCTACCGAAGCCAAAGTTCAACGATGGCTTAAATCGCAACTCCGCTACGCTGCGTAGCGTTTAAGCCTTTATTGTTATCGGCTGGTTTATTTTTCGTACTCATCTCTTTCCTTTCTATAATGCATAGAAATTTCGTAAGGTAGTAAACCGCAATTTTTCCAAAATTCATATCCAACCTTATTACTATATAACACCGTTAAATCAATTTTATCAACATTCAAAAAAGCGACAAGTTGATTAAATGCCATTTTTCCATATCCTTTTCGTCTAAATTGTTTTGCAACAAAAAATTGTCTAACAAAAACTGGATTTTTATTATTGTCAATCAGTGCATAACCAATATGTTCGTTTTCGACTTCAAAAATGAATGCTAAATATCCATTTGAAATAAGTTGGTGCATACGCAATTCTAACTCATCTCTCGTCATAATGTTATTACTACCACCATCTTCTGCAAGAGATTTATTAAAAAAAGCAAGTTCTGAGCAATCTTTTTGTGATGCAACAATCAAATTTAATTTTTTTTGCATATCTTTTTATATTCTTCTATTGCATCATTACTATGCATAGAAAATATTATACCAAGTTCCTTGCAGTGTTCCTCTACAGTGTTTTCATATTCTTTTGAATTCCAAATATCCCACAAAGATTCGTTATCATCAAATTCCATTTTTTGATTTGTTGTAATATTTTTTTCAACTTCGACAGGAATTCCATTTGGGAAAACTCGTTTTTGAACATTGCCGTTTCTTATAAAATAAAAACATTCCCCCAAAGCAATATCCAAATCTGGATATACTTTATTAAGTATAATTAAGTAATCATTAACATCAACCACAGGCAGAAATGGTCGTAATCCTAACATTGTTATTGCACCAAGTCGTTTCATTTTTTTTAAGTGATTAATTCTCTCGTTAGGAGTCGGGATAGGGGTCGGTTCAAGATACGCACTACTTTCTGAATACCTCGTAATACTCGTTCCTGCATAAAACCTAAAGCCATTTTCTTTCTGTTTTTCAATAATATTCGAAATCTTATCATATTCAGAATCAGAAAAAACAAATCTACTTGTAAATAGCAAATCACATTTAACTGCATTAACAATTTCATTTAGCAAATTTAGTCCTTGTTGTGTGCGAGGAGGTGCAAAAGAATCTGTATCTCCACTAACATAGATAATATTATATTTATCTGCATTCGCCTTTAAGAATTCAATAATAGAATCTATACCAAGAGAATCATAAGAACTAAAATCATCTAAAACATAACAAAAGGCACAGCGATACGGACAATGTTTCATTGGGTGTAAAGGACCTAATGAAACCATAACTCTTTCTCCTTTTTTAACAAAGAAAGGGTTTTTTGAAGTTCGCTTTATTTTAGACATAATCGTTACAGTTTTCTTTATCCTTACTTAAAGTTACAATTTTGACACAATTGGCAGATTCTTTAATCGCATTTAATAAGGAAACATTATACTTTGCATCAATGAAATTAGCTGACAATTTTATTGGGTCGTAATTACCACTAAGAATTGCCTCTATGATTAGTGGAGCAAAATATCTAAATGAACCTGAGAATATAGATATTTTATTTTCTTTTTCGTCTTGAAAAACATTTGAAACATCAACAATTTGTTTACTTCCGATACTACTCCGCAAGTATAGTTCCAATTTGTCTTGAAGAGAAAAAGTTAATTCGCCATTATCGCCAAATATCTGAATATCAAATCTCGAACCACTATATGAGCCTGCATTTATAGTATATTGTGCAGACAATTCATTGGCAAAATTTATTTGGGCATTACAAACAGTACAAGCATTTACATTGCGTATATTTCCTTTGTTATCTATTCGTGATTTTGTTATTGGATTTAGAAAACCTTGTACACTAATAATTGACGGTGAATTAAACCAATATTGTATAAGGTCAGTAAAATGCGAAGCCATTGCCAATCGTACTCCTCCGCCAGATTCTCCTTCAAAACTCCAATTCCAAGAAGCATTTGGATTTGCAAATCCCGTTCCTTGTTGGTTTAGTTTTATAGTATATACTTTTCCGAGAACTCCATTTTCAATTAATTCTTTTATTTTTTGTATATATGGATTGTATCGCAACTGATGGTCAACTATTGCAATTTTCTTATATCCGTTAGTTAAAGATATAAGTTCACTAACTTCTTCAATGTTATCGGATAAAGGTTTTTCACAAATTAAATGTTTGCCTTGCTTAATCGCATATTCAACTTCTTTTTTATGAAGACGATTAGGTGTTGTGATACAAACCAAATCAACATCACTACGATTACACAATTCTTTATAATTTGCACAAGCAAAAGGAA
The DNA here is from genome assembly GCA_025999935.1 of Bacteroidia bacterium. Lineage (GTDB taxonomy): Bacteria > Bacteroidota > Bacteroidia > Bacteroidales > Azobacteroidaceae > Azobacteroides. Next base: position 36,792 of record BNXY01000021.1, read on the forward strand.
TGTTATGTTTAGTAGCAAATTCTTGACTTCTCGCCAAAGAGCTACCGACTATAGCTACTACTTCTGCTTGTTCAATTGAACGAAAACCACTTAAATGAGTTCTTATTCCAACTCCGGTTCCAATAATTCCAATTCTAACTTTATTCATAATATTTTAATTTTTTAAAATTACTCTAAATCCATTAACTTTATAAACATTATTTGCAGGATTGTGATTCCTGTATGTAGGTCTAAGATTTGAAATGCTCCAATCAAAACACCCACCTCTTAGACTCTTTGCTTCTATTTTATCCATTGTCCATTGAACTGGGTCAATGCAATATCCATCTTTATCAAATGTGAATTTAGTTATATTTAATTCATTTGTATTATCAACACAAAGTACAGGTTTTTCTGTTCCATTTTTATCTACATCCCAATAATATGAAATCTTTTCTTTTCCTATGATGTCATCTTGAAAGGTTGGATAATTTTCAACGATACTTTTCATATAAAAATCCTCACTAAACCAGTCTATACACCATTCCCGTAAATTTCCAAGCATATCTACAAGACCTAATGAATTAGCGAATTTTTCATTTATTGGTATAACCTTGCGGGTTTTGTTTGTCTTGTCGCCAGTATAATTTACTTTTTCGTTCAATATATTCTGTATTTCTTCTATGTTTTCAGACATAAAATCATTACCATTATAGCCTCCGCGACAAGCATATTCCCATTCTGCTTCAGACGGCAAAGTGTAACCGAACCATTTTGCAAAAACCATTGCTTCGTACCAATTTACAAAATTTACAGGTTGATTAGGGTCATTAGAATAATGGTTGGGCATATGAGTTGTATCTGCATACGGGAAACCACTATCAAAATACATTCTATTGGTAATCAGCGTCTTTGAAATTTTGAAGGAATTACTGATTTTTACCTTATGTTCGGGAACTTCATACGCATCAACAATAATAAATTTGCTACTTTCTTCTTCTGTCAATCCACTTTTATCAATATCTTGTCTACCCATATTGAATTTGCCTGCTGAAACTTCCTTAAAATCTAAACCATATTCTTTTAATAAATTTTGTCGTTGTTCTAATTCATCAAGTTTAAGAAAATCATTAAGTAGATTTGTAAATACTTCTTCTTTGCTAAATTCGCTAAGAAATTCAAGGTAAGAATATATTACTTCGCAATTCTTTTCTATGGAGTGTATTAAGGTTAATGTTTCTTTAATTGTATTGATTACAGGATTTCTAAAAGAACCATTATAGTTTATGTAACTATCTCTTAAAGTAGAAACAAGACTAAGTTTCTCTCTACGAGACAACCCTCCGTATAATTTGTTTAATATGTCTATTGGGAATGGGTCAAATTCGTTCATACAATTTAATGCAAGCGACTTGTTTTCATTCCAAATTTTCTGAATTACTTCTGTTGTGTTCAAAGTTTTTGATTGTCCAATAAGTGAAACATACATTTTTATAGGTTCTTCCCATACTCCCATATTTGACCTGCTGTATATCTCATTGGGGTCTCGGTCTCGACCAATCATTCCCTCTGCAACCAAATATTCCCAAATAGTACGATGTGCAAATTTATATGTATTAACTCGTTCACTCTTGTCAAACAATCCACAACTCAAATATTTACTTTTCAACAAACTACACGATTCACTTTCTCCTTGTGAACAAAAAAATCTATTTGCATAAAAATCTAATTCTTTATCATCAAAGCATTCGGCTTTGTCCAACTTAAAAAATATAACAGCTAATTCTTTTAAAAAGTCAACAAAAAGTTTGCGGTCTTCATCTCGAGTAATTTTTCTATTACTCAATAACACATCTATTGCGTTTTGAAATAATTGAGCTTTATTTCTGATATTTTTTAAGTTTTGAGTAACACATAATAAGGATAACAAAATTGGGCTTTTAGCAAGTTTTAATATAACTGTATCTGCACGATTATTTAGGATTTGAATTAATTGAGATTTCCGTGAATTTAATTCTGGTTTACCAAGTATACTAAAATACTTATTGATAAAATCCGTTTGTGCATCTTCGTCAAAATCTAACAAACAATACAATTTAAATCTTTCATTATAATCGCTTGCATAAAAGCCTATTTGTCGTGAGGAAATTACGAATCTGTATCCTACAAAAGTACTGGCTTTATTAACAACAGCCGTAAATTGGTCATATTGTCTTTTGGATATTTCATCTAAACCATCACAAAAAAACACTATTTCATATTTCCCCGAATACAAATTATTAGTGATGTCGTTTACTAAATTTTCTCCGATATCTCCAATTCTTGGCTTAAAATAATTGACAATGTAATTTTTAAGGTCTGAAACAATAACTTTTCCCTCTTTTGCCAAAACTTCTCCGAACTCAGTATCTACTTCGCTTTTTAATTCAATATATATGGGAACGACTTTTTTTTGCTCAGAATATTTTTTCAAAAGATATTTTAACAATGTTGTTTTTCCAGACCCGGGAAGACCCAAAATTACCATATTTAGTTTATTTCGCCTATCTTGGTCGTCTTCCGTCAAAATTAAAGTTTGTGAGCATTTTCCAACTTTATCTTCGGCAATTAAATCATTGTTCTTTGTTGAAAACGGTGTACACATAAGGTCTACATAGATGTCTTCAATATCTACAATTTCTTTTTCGCTTTGTATTTCTTCAATAAACTGCAAAAGGCGGACTTTTGCAAAACTATTACAAACTTCTCTCTTGTATTGCTGTAAAGTGCTTTCAACATCAATAGTTTTATTTTCTGTTGGATTAATTGCCATTATTTTCCTCCTTTTATTTAAAGTTTATCTAAGAGTAAAATAATACTCCTGCTGAAAGATGATTTTTCATTATTTATTAATTCTGTTTTCAATTTAGTAAGCTCATTTGTAAGCAGTTCATTATATCTTTCATTTTCAAAATAATAATTTGTTTGAACCAAACTCCAAGAATTAAATTCTTGAATAGTGCTATAAACACCAAAAAGTTGTTCCCTTATCTGTGTATCAAGTAAAGCGACTTGTCCCGCATTTATCAATGCATTCCAAATAGGAGTTTTTAATGGTTGGACATCAAGAAAAGTACTTTCAAAGTTTTCTAAAGCAAGTTTAATACTATTCAATTCTTCTGCAATATGGCTTTTAAGTTCACCTGACCCTTTTGATTTTTTAATATATCCAAAAAACCATTGCCCTATCAAGGCAAGAACAAAGCCAATAAAAGTGGCTATCATACTTGGTAAAAATTGGCTCCAATCTATACACATATTTCTTATTTTTAATTGTTAATTCTCTCAAATGCAAAAATCCATCAATTTAATTTTCATCGTACTTTTCTTGTCGATTGTGGTACGCTGCCCGCCAAACTTGCCGATAAATAAATATACGCAACTTTTCTTTTGCCTGTATTTTACAAACTTTAGTATAAATCATTGCCGTTTAATTATTTATATTTTTTACTAATTACGTATTTGTATTGTCATTGTCTTCAATCTTTGGAACAGTATCCCAAGAAATTGTGAATATACAGTCAATCCAACATTGATGGCTTTTGCTTCATAGCTTTGAACATATCATACGTTGTGCAACAAAATTCATTGTCAAATACTTATTGAATTTCGCATCAAAGATACTAATAAATTAACATTGCAGAAAAAAACACATCAAAAAATTTGCATAATTGCAAATTTCGGCGCTACCCACCCAGCGATTTCGGCGATACCCACCCACTTTGTGGCTCGTCACTCTTGATTAGCCATGACAAAATTACAGTTTTTTTCTTAAACTCTCACCTTTTAATTCAAAAC
>BNXY01000022.1 GCA_025999935.1 Bacteroidia bacterium
TTTTACAGAAATCTTTCAACTCTTTTTTATATCGGATACACTTTCTTTTTAAAGAAAGGTTCTCTTTTTTATTTAAATAATATTCATTATATTCCGCGCGTAAATACGCCTGCGCATCTCTCTCTCTAACAAATATCCGTTAACATCCAAATAATTGATGTTAATATTTGCGATTTGAGCGTTATTTTTTTGAAAGAGATGCATACTTAATTGAATATTGATTATTAATCGGGTGCAAAGGTAGGAAAAAATTTTGATTCTCGCAAATAACAAATAAAAATGGGTGTACGACAAATTTTCCAATAAGTGTTTAACGATTATCGGTAGATGTCTCCATGCGCCTCCTCGTTCCTCGTTGGCTTAGTACTGTGTATAACCGGTCAACAAAGTATGCAGTATCCCGTTGGTCTCCATTCAAAACTTGTAAAAAGATGATGATAACAAAAAGAAAATATCAAAAATACAAAATACAAAGAGTTTTTACCGTTAAAAACTTAAAATAAAATTATACCTTTGCGTTGTCTTAAAGTAAGAAAGCATGACATTATCCGAAATATTAAAAGATTCCGACTACAAACAGTCACAGTTTGATTTAATCCAAATCGCCGAATTTGAAAAGCGAGTTACGGTAAGAACCGATAAAAACGGCAAAGAGATTCCGTATATTCAGTGCATTGCACGGAAAAAAGAGATAAGACTTACACCCGAAGAAGCAGTGCGGCAACTTTATCTCGAAATACTGCTGAATGATTACGGCTATCCTGCCGACCGCATAGAACTGGAATATAACGTTACTTTCGGACGTGAGAAGAAACGTGCCGACATTGTAATTTTCGATAAAGACCAGACCACAACGCCCTATATTATTGTAGAGCTGAAAAAGCCTCGCCTCAAAGACGGCAAAGAACAATTAAAATCGTATTGCAACGCCACCGGTGCGCCCATTGGTGTCTGGACAAACGGTGATTCCATTTCATTCTACCACCGCCGCGACCCCAACTATTTTGAAGATATTCCCGGCATTCCCAAAGCGACTGAAAAACTTTCCGATATTCTTTCGGAACGCTGGACAATTAAGACCTTGATAGAACGAGACAAATTAGTCAACGAACGCAAATCGTTGAAAGGGCTTGTTTTGGAAATGGAAGACGAAGTTTTGGCAAATGCCGGCGTGGACGTGTTTGAAGAACTGTTCAAATTGATTTTCACCAAACTCTACGACGAAATGGAAAGCGGGCGCAATCCCAAACGACATTTGGAGTTTAGGAACTATGGCGATACCGAAACCGAACTGAAAAACAAAATTCAAACCCTTTTTGACACGGCTAAACAGAAATGGGACGGCGTTTTTTCGCCCAATGCAAAAATAGAATTGACCTCTTCGCATTTGTCTATCTGTGTTTCTTCCTTGCAGGACGTTAAATTGTTCAACAGTAATTTGGATGTGGTGGATGATGCCTTTGAATACCTTATCAACAAAAGCAGCAAGGGCGAAAAAGGGCAATATTTCACGCCGCGCTATGTGATTGATATGTGCGTGAAAATGCTCAATCCGCAGGAACACGAAACGATGATTGATACCGCTGCGGGCAGTTGCGGTTTTCCGGTGCATACCATTTTCCACGTGTGGGAACAAATTATGAAAGACGAAGGTTTGGATAAAAGCCACCTTTTTACGCTCGAACAAAAACCGCCGCGTTGCACCGATTACGTAAACAACAAGGTTTTTGCCATTGATTTTGATGAAAAATCGGTGCGCGTAGCCCGAACGCTGAATTTGATTGCAGGCGATGGACAAACCAATGTCCTGCACCTGAATACGCTCGATTGGGAACGTTGGGACGATAAAACAAAAGACGAAGACTGGCTGGATATTTACGGCGCGGGCTGGACGAAATTCAAAAAAATGCGTGCCGACAAGAACAGCAACCGCGAATTTATGTTCGACCTGCTGATGGCTAATCCTCCTTTTGCGGGCGATATCAAAGAAGGTAATATTTTGGCAAAATATGAGTTAGGCAAAAAGCTCGATGGCAAATACCAAACCAAAGTCGGGCGCGATATTTTGTTTATCGAGCGCAATCTCGATTTTCTGAAACCCGGCGGGCGTATGGCGATTGTCCTTCCGCAAGGGCGTTTCAACAACAGCAGCGACAAGCAAATACGCGAATATATTGCCGGACGTTGCCGAATTTTAGCAGTAGTAGGATTGCACGGTAATGTATTCAAACCGCATACCGGCACAAAAACAAGTGTGCTTTTGGTGCAGAAATGGGATGATAAACGCTGTCCGAAACGCGACGATTACCCGATTTTCTTTGCCACGATGCAAGAGCCAAGCAAAGACAACAGCGGCGAAAAAATCTATATACGGAAGCGCGATTGCGAAAAATACAAATTAGCTCCGCAATACACACAAGGCGAATTGGATTTAGCAAGGGGTTTAAACCCCTTGTCAGTATGTGAACCAACAGTGGAATATATCACCAATCCAAAAAATTTAGACGAATACGCCTTCGACCAACACGAACATCTGATTGTAAAACACGACCTTTTCAATCACGAAGGATTAACGCGCGACGGCATAGCCGAGGCTTTTGCCGAATTTGCGAAAAAGGAGAAACTCAGTTTTTTTTGAGCAGCCCTTTCAACGAACAGAAATATAAGGGTTTGTTGGAAGGGCTACGAATTACAGAAATAACTGTTACAGAATGTTTAAATCAAAATGATTGCAGACTTGAATCCGACTTTTGGACACAAAAGACAAATTCAAAAACAGAAACAATCAAAGGCAGTGAAATAATTGATTTTGTCCAATACGGTACATCAAAAGAACTAAACGAAGAAAACAAAGGATTTCCTATTTTACGTTTAAATGAATTTAATTCTCGCTTTATTGGCGTTCCAAACAAGTATTGCAATATTATTTCAAAAGAAGAATACGAGAGTTTGAAATTAAAAAAAGGCGACGTCTTAATTTGCAGAACAAACGGAAACCCTAATTTAGTTGGCAGATGTGCATTAGTTCCAGAAGATATAGAATATGCATACGCTTCTTATTTATTCAAAATCCGTCCAAAAACGGGAAAAATTAGTTCTGCAGCTTTGGTTGCTTTTTTGTCTTCAAAATATGGAAGAAAAGAAATTGATAAATATTCAATGACAAGCAATCAAACCAATTTTAGCCCTGCAAAATTCAGAGAAATAGATATTCCTGTTTTTTCAAAAGCATTCATAAATAAAATTGATGATTTGTATTCAAAAGCATTTGAAAATCTAACCCAATCCCAAACCCTCTATCGTCAAGCCGAAGAATTACTATTGGAAACTATCGGCTTATCAGATTTCAAACCTTCGCAAGAAGGGAAAAATATTAAAAGTTTCAAAGAATCGTTTCTATCCACAGGGCGTTTGGATGCGGAATATTATCAGCCGAAATATGATGATTATCTGCAATTGATAAAAAACTATTCCGATGGATATGAATTGTTGCAAACAGCATGTAATCAAAAAGATGATAATTATGTGCCTGTCGATAATCAAGAATACAAATACATTGAATTGTCTGACGTAGGAAAAACGGGAAATATTACGGGATGTACTGTTGCGCAAGGAATAGATTTGCCAACACGAGCAAGGCGTAGGGTAAATGTGAATGATGTAATAATTTCGTCCATAGAAGGCTCGCTCGAAAGTTGCGCTCTGATAACAAAAGATTATGATAATGCCCTTTGTTCAACAGGTTTTTATGTAATTAATTCGTCAAAGATTAATTCAGAAACGCTTTTAGTCCTATTCAAATCGGAGTTGATGCAAAATATTCTAAAGCAAAATTGCTCCGGCACGATATTAACGGCAATCAACAAAACGGAATTTCAAAATATCCCTGTTCCTTTGATTGATAATACCATTCAACAACAGATTGCCGGTTTAATTGAAGAGAGTTTTGCGCTTCGTCGGGAATCGGAAAGGTTGTTGGAGGAGGCGAAGGGGCTGGTGGAAAGGGAGATAGAGAAATGATAATAAATAGCAATAAATATCGTTATATACATAATGGAGGTATTTTATGAAACAATTAAATGGCATATTTCAAAAATTGGGTATTGACACAACAAATGGATTGTATTATACCGATGATACGGAATGGAAATCGAAATTACAGTTTCCTAATCGTATAGTGCGGCTTTTGGAAAATAACATTAAGCCGGATGCTTTCTTTTGTATTGACAATAAACCGTTGATTTTGTTTTTTGAGAATCCAACAGATAGCGACTTGCATAAAAAAATTTGGAACTTTAACGAAACGCCAATAGTAATTATTTCTCAAAATGATGTTGTTGAGATTTTTAATGGCTTTAAGTACGAGAAAGAATTAAAATCTCTTGCTAAAATAGGAAATTCTGACAAATTAACGGATTTTACATATTTTCACTTGGTTACAGAAAAAATTTGGGAAACATATCAGGACGAATTAAGCTACAACAACAGAGTTGATTATAAATTGTTGACTGATATTAAAACGGCAAGAAAATCTATTATTGACACTTTCCCAAAAGTAGATGAGAAAGATGTTGAGATTCATAATTTATATAAAAAAATAACAAATGCTTTGTTAGGTAAAATAATTTTTGTCAGGTATCTTATTGACAGGGAAGTAATATTGAACTATGAAGGGAAATCAAAAAAATGGACAAATTCGGAATTTTGCGAATTGTTGGGAAATCCTAAAAATATAAAAGCGTTTTTTGGTTATTTGGTAAACCCTGAAATAGGATTCAATGGCAATTTATTTCCGATAACACAAGATGAATATAATATTATTCCGGACAAAGCCTATAAAATTCTTATTAAACTTTTAAACAGTCAAGAAATTAGCACAGGACAATTATCTTTGTTTGATTTGTATGATTTTTCTGTAATACCAACAGAATTTATAAGTAATGTTTATGAATCTTTTGTGGGTGTAGAAAATCAAGCGACAGAAGGAGTTTATTATACACCTCTTTTTTTAGTAGATTATATATTATCTGAAACCATAGGAAAACACATAAAAATCGGAATATCAGACGGTTGCAAAACACTTGACCCAGCGTGCGGGTCCGGCGTTTTTCTCGTTGAAACCTTACGGAAATTAATAGAACAATACAAAGACAGTAATCCGCAAATTTTTGAAAACGACAAGGAAAAATTCAAAGAGGCAATAAAAAATATTGCTAAAGAAAATATTTTTGGCATTGACAAAGATGAAAGTGCGGTACAGGTTGCGGTTTTTTCTATTTATTTGACCTTATTGAATGAAATGAACCCGCCGGAAATAGCAACTTTCAAATTTCCCAATCTTTTAGGAACAAATTTTTTCTGTGACGATTTTTTCAACGAAACAGCAGGTTTTAATTCGGTGTTTCAAGACAAAGATTTTCAAGGTTTTGATTTTATCATTGGAAATCCTCCTTGGAAAGGAGGTGCATTGGGAAGTTATGGAGAAACATATATTAAGGAGCGGAAGAAAAAAGACAAAGCAGAAAAGAAGAAATATCTTTCAACGATTAACAATGGAGAGGTTGTTGAGGGTTTTGTTTTGCGTGTAAGTGATTTTTCGAAAACAAAAACAAAATTGGCTTTAATTGTCAGAAGCAGTATTTTGTATAACAAAACAGACGATAACAAATTTCGTAAATATTGGTTGGAGGAATTTTTTGTTAATAAAATTGTTGAATTAGCACCTGTCAGACGTGAAGTATTTGATAAATCCAATGATAAGGCGATTGCCCCAGCCGCTATTTTGTTTTATCAATATGCGAATGGAAAAATTACTGATGATAATGTTTTAGAACATATCACAATAAAACCAACTCGCTTTTTTTCATATTTTAAAATTCTCACAATCAATCGCACTGATTACAAGAAAGTGGAACAGAGTTTATTAAAACTGAATGATTGGTTATTTAAGACATTGGTTTATGGGTCTTATTTGGATTTTAATTTGATTACTCGTTTAAAGAAAAACTATCCTTCAGTCAAAGACATTATTTCTGATGAAAATAAATTTGCTTATGGAACAGGGATACATTACAGTACGGAAGAACTGGAAAATCCCAAAAACACACAATCAATAAAAAATTTCCCTTTAATTAGTTCGTATGCTATTGATGCTTATGTTATAGATTATGAAAATAAAAAAACTTTAAAACAAAACAATGTTGATAATATTGGAGATAAAAGGTTGTATCGTACTCCGATGTTATTGATTAGAGAAGGAATAGATACACAATTATTAAACGCAAAAGCAGCCGTTTCTGCACAAAACATACTTTTTAAGAGTTCTATCACTTCTGTTGTGTCTATTGAAAATACGAACAATGATTTAAAAACAATACTTGGAATTATATTGTCCGACTTATATTCATATTTGGCTATCAATATTTTTGCTTCAATAGGGATTGAACGAGAAAAAGCAGAAATTTATAATAAATTTTCAGTTCCTTTTATAGATTGTGATATAATTGAATTTGTGGAAACCATTGAAAGAGCTAAAATACAATTACACTATCTAAATCAACAAGATATTATTGATAATATTGAATGTTCAAAAGTTCAGAAAATAATAGATAATGCTCAAAACGAAATCAATAAGGCGATATTAGACGCATTACATTTTAATGAAGTAGAAAAAACATTACTTGATTATGCTTTAACAATCAATCGTCCTTTAATAACTCGAACTCAAAAAGACAAATATAAAATTTTGGGCAAACTTCAAGAACCATCAAAAATTCATTCTAACCTGAATTATTCACACTATCCATAACTCACACCGGGTTTGCATCAATAATTCGGTAAAAAAAATGGGAATGGTACGGGATTGATAATTTGGCAGGCGTTTTTACTGTTAATTATAGTTAAAACAAACGCTTAAAAAGATCATTTTTGCCTGTTTTTTCGCAGAAAGACACAATGAATGGCGGAATGTTAAAAACATTCCGGAAAATATCGGTTTGAATCGAATTACGCAGCTTCCCGCCATCGGGCAAAAAGTTCAAAAGCCATGGACAATAGTTGTTTGTAGGGATGTTTGTCGGAAAATTCTATTTTGATTTTTGATTTCATTTGCCTGATATGTACCGGCGCGAGCAATACTTTTTCGCGTAGCGTCAGTATTGACACTTTTTCCAACTCACTGCCTTTGAAGGTTTTTTGTTTTATTTCCAGTAAGATAACGTATGCAGCCGCATGCAGGAAAAGTCTGAACTGATTGGCTTCAAATGTGTTGCAGGAAGTACGGTCGGCATCAAGATATGTTTTTAATTCCTTGATATACAATTCCATTTGACCTCTTCCGCAATAAAGTTTCTGATAGAGAAAGCGCGAATTGTTGTTTTTGAAGTTGGTAACTACATAACGGATATTGGTACCCATTGAGGTTACTTCTATTTTCACAATTACCCGCTGCGCATATTTCCATGAAGCGGCTTTGTATGAAAAAGTTTTGAAGAAACGAATCGGCTCTCCATGTTTTTTGAACTGATTTTGAGCCATTTCCACCCAGTTTTTAGTCTTTCCGGAGAGCGCTTTGTTGCCTGTCAAACCGGTAATAAACCATACCTGTTGCCTGTCAGCCCATTTCATAAAATTTTGTGATTCAATAAATTGATCTTCGTTCCAGTCCATCAGTTCGTGGCAGCAAAAATGACTGTCGCCGCGCACAACAAACTGCGTGTGTTTCCACGCTTTGCGCAGACGGCTGATCAGACGGCGAAGAATCTTGTAGATATTGGTTGATTTGTTGCGGCGACCGGGACGAAGCAGCGGAAGTATCATTTTGCCCGATATTCCTTCAAAGACAAACAGCGGCATATAGCAGTATTCTCCGTAATAGTCGTTGAACAATGTGCCCTGCTGTGCGCCGTAAGCATTAAAATTGCTGTCATCACAATCCAGTATGATAACCTTCGGTTCTTTTTTGTATGATTTAATAAATTGTACAATAAAACATTCGCCAATTTTATATAATTCCCTGTCTGTCAACTTGTTTTCTAAACGACTGACCGTGGGTTGCGAACTGAGGGGCTTGGAATCGGGCAAACGACCGGAACAGATTTTTAACAGCGAATCATCGCGCAATAAATCGCAGTCATCGGCATCTTCATAACCTGCCGCAATCTGAAACACTCGCTGCCTTATCATCTCACAGTAAGAATGTTGTACGAGAAATTGACTGCGATTATCTGTGATACAGTCAGTTAACGACTGCAAAAATCCGCTGCGCTTTTCGTGTTCATTCATTAATACCAGTCCGCCCATTGCCGATAAATCGGGGGCTGTAAAACTTGCTTCAACGGATTTGCCTTGAACGGAACTCAAACAAAATAATGTTTGTTCGGGTGTTGTGTCAATTTTTTTTGTATTTTTGTGCATGAAAAAAGTTTGTTTTTAGTCTTTGTTTTTGACACTACAAAAATACTAATTATTTTGCTGAAATACAAGCAAATAGCAAACTTTTTTCTTCTTTAGTGTGAATAATTCAGGCTAAAGAAATAATTGATTATGCGAATGTTTATCTTAATCGGTTTAAACAAAATATTGATAATAATGAACAAAAATTTGTTGTTCGCATTTGGCATACCAATCAACTATTGGGAATGTTCTTTGAAGTAGTCCCAATTGATACCGCTGAAGAAAACGGCATTATTTGGGAAGATGCCACTAATAAACAAATATTATCGTGGCTAATCAAATTAAGTTCTGAAAAAATTACAGACAGGCTATTTGTACAAAAAGATATTCGCGGATTTGAAAAAGAACGCTTTTACATATTCAAACCAAACGAAAAGCGACTTTGGCATAAGGCAATCGCCTATTTGGATGCAGAAGAGTTTATGGATGCGATTTTAAAAGCGGGAAGGAGGGGCGAATAGTGGAGGAGTTAAAAGCTACAGGTTATAACTATAATGCAATCACTTACACTTCGGAATTGGAGCAAATACTTGGGAAAATTTCTATCTGTTATGCTATGATGATTGAAAATAATGTTGAGTTGCCAAATGATGAGAATGAAATTAGAAATGTATTATTACTCAAATATTTAAAGAATAATGATGTAAGGAATAATATTGGATTATTGGACTATTTGTTTGACAGGGAAGTCCCAGAAGATGTAACAAAAGGAAGAACTGATATAAAGATTCAAACAAAAAATACATTTACCACAACAGAAGCCTATTATATCATTGAATGTAAAAAATTGGATAATACTAATTTGACAGGCACTTCGGGGCTAAATGCCGAATATATAAACAATGGAATATATCGCTTTGTTTCAAAATATTATTCAGCATATTACCGAGTGAATGCGATGATTGGTTTTGTAGTTGAAAAAATGGATATTCATACGAATATTACCAATATTAATGCTTTATTGAGAAATTCCAAAATCAACAACTGTAATACTACACAAGAAATTCAGCGAGCAACATTTATAAATAATTTTGATTATCATTATTTTTCAGAGCACAATGATATTGATAATGAAAGTTTTGCGCTGTATCACTTAATGCTTGATTTTTCGGAAAATATCACAAAGAATGTGAATGGATAGGGATATGTATTTACCGCAAAGGATTTTCCCTTGCCGCGAAAGCGAAAGATTGTTTGGAGTGTACGAAAATTGCAAGGGTTATTGGGTTATACGCAGTGGCGCAATGCCTAACCGTGAACTAATCAAGCAAGTCACCAACGAAAAAAGAAAATTTCACAAAATCTATTACAAAGAAGAAAATTAACAATATGTCAAACAAAAACACACCAACCATACGCAGTTCGGCTGCGGAGTATCTGACATTTGTGGCGGCTACGGGCGATAATCCGCAGAGCATTGAAGTACGCTACGAAGATGAAAATATCTGGCTCACGCAAAAGTTGTTGGCTACATTGTACGATGTTACCATAGCCAATATCAATCAGCATATTAAAAAAATATTTGAAGACAGAGAATTAATACCGGAGGCAACTATTAAGAAATACTTAATAGTTCAAACCGAAGGTAACAGGCAGGTAGAACGCGAATTGGAACATTACAACCTGCAAAATATATCCAATCCTACAAAGAACTATACGATACAGACGAAAAGTTGTTCAAGAGTGGATACTTTCGAGATAATCCGATAAAATTTTAGCACCGGTGGGGAAAATATGGGGAAAATTCGGGCATTAAAAAAGCCTAATCGACTGACTGTCAATTAGGCTTTTCTTCTATCAGTACCCAGAGCCGATACAAAACCTGCTAAAAATAATCTAATCAAAAGAAGCTAAATACATTATTATTCAATATATTAACTTATACATGGTTTTAGTAAAATTCCATTGATAAGCTAATTTTCTGCTATTATTTACACCTTTTTTACACCCCAATCAAAATATATTTGTACCTTTGCCAACGGAAATTCAAACAACAGAATACACGTTAAAATCAAATAGTCATGGCAAAATTACAGACTAAATCAAAAGAGAATCCCAAACTGCAACAGAAAACGTTGGCGGATGGCAGACAAAGTCTGTACCTCGAATACTATATGGGATACAACAAAGTCTTCGATGAGGAAACAGGGAAAGAGAAAATAAAGCATATCCGTAGCAAGGAATACTTGGGCTTGTATTTGTTAGCCAATCCCCGAACATCGGAAGAACGGCAAAAGAATAAAGAGACATTGGCTTTAGCTACTGAAATACGGATTGACAAGGAAAAAGAAATTACGGCTAAAAAATATGGAAAGGCTCTTCCCGTCAAGCAAAATGTGAACTTTTTAGATTACTATCAATCTTATCTTGATACCTACAAGAAAAAAGACATCCGAATGATGGAGGCAAGTTTCAAACGCTTCAAAGATTTTCTAAGTTTATCTTATCCCAATATGCAAAGGGTACTTAAACCTGAACAGATGAACAAAGAGATGATGGTGAAGTTTGTTGATTATTTACAGGAACGTTCTTATGGAGAAGGGGCAAGAGGTTATTTTCAACGTTTCAAAAAAGTGGTCAAGTATGCTGTGGAAAACGATGTCATTCTGAAAAACCCGTGTACAGGTGTGGTATGTTTGGTGGATGATACCGCACTAACCAAAGATGTATTAAGCCTTGATGAAATCAAGCAATTAGCCCAAACACCTTATCAGAACACGGAAGTTAGACGAGCATTTTTGTTTTGCTTGTATGCAGGATTAAGATATTGCGATGTTATTGATTTGAGATACAGCAATGTGGATTATTCAAACAAAAGAATAAAATTTGAACAGGTAAAGACCAAAGGACATTCCAAAAATTCAATAGTCATCATTCCGTTAAGTCAGACCCTTCTGAATTTGATTGGCGAAAAACCGAAAAAAGACGACTATATATTTACTTTGCCGAGCCATACAGGTTGCCTTAAAGCGTTAAGAACATGGGTTGCCCGCGCTGGAATTGACAAACACATCACTTGGCATTGCGCCAGACATAGCTTTGCGGTGAATCTTTTGGGTGAATGTCATACGGACATTAAGACAGTGGCATCTCTTTTAGGGCATAGCGGGCTGAAACATACGGAGAAATACACTCGTGCGGTGGATTCTTTAAAAGAAACAGCTGTAAATGCTTTGCCGGAACTTTCAATATAATACTGATTTTTAAGGTTTAAAATGAAAAATAATCAATTTCTGAAATAATTCCGTACTTTTGTAATCAACTTCTGATAATATATCTTTATTGGAAGTGATAAAAGTAATGTTTTAATAATATGACTCCCGAAGAAAAAGCAAGAGTAGAAATAGACAGAAAATTAGAAAATACAGGATGGAAAGTCGTGAACAGAGACGAATACTCCCCATCCGTTTCTGCTATGGCTGTCAGAGAAGGCTTGCTGAAAGGGAATAAAGAGGTGGACTACTTGTTGTTTTTGGACGGTAAAGCTATCGGCGTATTGGAAGCCAAGAGAGAAGATGCAAAATTGTCGGAAGTAGTGGCAGCACAAGCAGAAGATTATACGCATCAGTTATTGAATTGGTATCAATGCTGGCAAAAACCCTTGCCGTTTGTCTATCTGTCGAATGGGAAAGCATTGTTATTTCGGGATATTCGTGCAGGGGGAAATAATTATTTGCCCTTACCAACCATGCACACGCCTAAAGAATTAGCGAAAATAGCAAACATCCAAAATGAATATGCCGGACTACCCTATCTTTCAAACAAAGGATTGCGTAAATGCCAATATGAAGCAGTAACGAAATTGGAAAGCAGTTTGCGAAAAGGCGAAAAGCGTGCGTTGATGGTATTGGCAACCGGAGCCGGAAAGACCTTTACCGCTTGCATGGCTGCCTATCGCTTACTTTCCTATACGCCCGCAAAACGTATTTTATTCTTGGTTGACCGTAATAATCTGGGAAAACAGGCGGAAGGCGAGTTTGGTACCTTCCGGCTGACCGAAACCGGCGAGCCTTTTAATACGATTTTTGTTACCGAACGATTGAAATCACCAAAAATTCCACAGGAGTCGAATGTAGTAATCTCTACTATCCAACGACTTTTTGCCGTATTGACTGGAAAAGAGTTTACAGATGAAGATGAATTTGAAGGGATTCAGGAAGACGATAGAGAAATCACGTTGGACAATAATGTTTTATTACCGCCTGATTTCTTTGATGTTATCATTGTAGATGAATGTCATCGTTCAATTTACGGACGTTGGCAACAGGTGCTAAAATATTTCAAGCAGGCACGAATAATCGGATTAACGGCAACCCCTGCGCCCGAAACATTGGCTTTCTTCAACAACAACCGGATTGTCAATTATACACTTGAAAAATCCATTGCCGATGGCATCAATGTTCATTTCCGAATATATCGTATTAAAACAAAAGTCAGTTCTGAAGGCGGTACGATAGAAAAAGGCGAGAAAATAAATGTAGTTACTGTTCATACAGGGCAAAACACAGTGAGTGATTCCGAAGAAGAAGTTCAATACGGCAATACGGAATTAGACCGCTCGGTAGTCAATCCTACACAAATCCGCTTGGTTTTAGAATCCTTCCGCGATGCTGTTTACACTGACTTATATCCCGACCGTAATCCGGATTTAGCCTATATCCCCAAAACATTGATTTTTGCCAAAAATGATAATCACGCAACCAATATTGTAGCATTGGCAAAAGAAGTTTTTCCAAATCAATCACCCGATTTCGTTCAAAAAATAACCTATTCGGCAGGCGACAGCACCGAATTGATACGCCGTTTCCGCAACGACAAGTCTTTCCGCATCGCCGTTACTGTCAATTTAGTGGCTACAGGAACGGATATAAAACCCTTGGAAATACTGCTATTTATGCGGGATGTCGGCTCGGAAATTTTATATACGCAGATGAAAGGTCGCGGAGTGCGCACCATCGGCGATGAGCAGTTACGCAATGTTACGCCTAATGCCACAAGTAAAGATTTGTTCTATCTGATAGATGCTGTGGGTGTTACGGAAACTGAAAAATATGTTTCTAAACCACAGGGCGGAATCAATCCGCCATCGGCAAATCCAACGCTTGAACAACTTTTGGAACAAATCGCTCATGGCTATTTGCCCGACGATTATTTGCAGTTGTTGGCAAGCCGTCTTTCGCGCATCAATGCCAAAAGTAAGGAAAAACAGCGCACTGATTTCGCGAATATTGCCGGTATTACGATGTACGATTTGGCAGTTTCTATTTTCAGCGTCCTTGAAAATGACACTTTGCCGCCATTTAATGAAGTAAATGAGCCTAATACAGAACGCAAAGCATTGGTTGCTTTATTGGCAAACAATCCCGAAGCCCGAAAATACCTTTTGATACTCAATGCCGGATTTGTCAAAGTACTGATTCCGGGCGAAGATGAGGTGATATATACCGGTTTCTCGACGGAAGAAGCGGCATCGACCACACAAGCCTTTGAGGAATATGTAACCACGCATCGGGACGAAATTGAAGCCTTACGAATCATCTACAACAACCAAAACAAACCGATTACCTACGCCCTGCTTTCCGATTTGAAAGAAAAATTATTGGCGAACGACAGGCGATTCAATATGTTGCGGTTATGGAATTCTTACGCCATTGTGGATGCCGGTAGAGACGTGGCACGCCGCGTCTCTACATTACAAAATGAAACTGAACGCGAAGCCCTCACGAATTTAATCCAATTGGTGCGTTACGCCTTCCAAATAATTCCCGAATTGAAATCGCTGTCTTCCTTTGCCGCCTCTCGTTTTGAATTGTGGTGCGGACAAAATCAGCGTCCTTTGACCGAACAGCAGAAAGAGATTGTGAAGGAAATTGTGGGGTATATTGTTGCGAATGGGAGTTATACTAATAATGAATTGCGAGATGAGAATATTACGCTGTTTGCGCAGATGGTGAGGAGTTTTGGGTCGCCGGAGGTGGTGGATGAGGTGTTGGGGTCGCTGTCGTGGGTAATACTTAAAACGGCATAAAATCGAAATATAAGAAAATATGTACATTAAAGAATTTTGAATATATGATATTTAGAACATTAAAATTACAACAATGGAAACAATTTCAAAATATTGATATTGAATTTCATGACAGATTGACTGTATTAACTGGAGCTAATGGATCTGGAAAAACAACTTTGCTACATTTATTGGCAAGACATTTTGGTTGGGACTTTCAAGAATTAGCTACACCTGCGCCTGAAAAAGAAACAGGATTTATGCGCTACTTTACTCGTTTCTTTAAAAAAAACGAACAAAAAGACAATCAAAATATCGGAGAGATTTTATATAGCAATGGTACGATTTCTGATTTAACAATACCGGATTCAAATACGGCTAAATATCATATAAAAATACAATATAGACCGCCACAACGACAACAAGACCAAATTAAAGGCATAAATATTTCTTCGCATAGAAATGTATTTAAATATCAAGAAGTCCCCACTATCTCAACTCAAAAAAGAGATAGAAAAAACGCATATAATTTAGTTGAACAAAATACTAAAACCAATACATTCCAAGTTGGTTATTATGAACATAAACCTATAAATTATTTAATTAAAGAAACTTTATTAAATTGGGCTATTGGAGGCAGTGGAAACAAATTTATTCAACCAGATAGAGAATTAGAGGCGAATTTCTTGGGCTTTCAAAATGTTCTAAAAACAATATTGCCAAAGAATATAGGATTTAAAGAAATCTCAATACGAAATTATGAAATAGTATTAGTTACAGATTCTGGTGATTTTATGCTTGATGCCGTTTCGGGAGGAATAGCGTCTTTAGTCGATTTAGCTTGGCAAGTATATAATTTTTCACATTCAAAAGAAACAATAGTTGTATTAATTGATGAAGTTGAGAATCATTTACATGCAACAATGCAACGTTCCGTATTGCCGGATTTATTGGAAGCCTTTCCTAATATACAATTCATAATTTCTACCCATAGTCCTTTAATTGTTGCTTCAGTAAAAGAATCCAATGTATATGCTTTTAGATATGATAAAGAGAATAAGGTGTATAGTGAAAAACTTGATTTAGTCAATAAAGCAAGAACTGCAACAGAAATTTTGAATGAGGTTTTAGGTGTTCCATTTACTATGCCAATATGGGCAGAAGAATCATTGATTCAGCTTGTTAGAAAATATAGAGACCTTGAAATTACAGAGTCAAATGTAAATCAAATGAGAGAAGAGTTTAGGTTATTAGGGTTGGAAGGTTTAATGCCATTAGCTATTAAAGAAGTTTTTGAAAAATGATAAAATTGACTAAATTAAAAGAGCCAGATATTTTGGTAAATAACAAGACTCAATGGACATCAGATTTGATGTCATATGTGAATAATGGGCAGAAAATACCTAAAGGGATTAAAGATAAATATAATCAAGCAGAAGTAAAAGTTACATTGAAAAAAGAAACACACTCTAAATGTATGTATTGTGAAAGTTATATTTCTGTTGTAGCACCTGAACATATTGAGCATTATAAGCCCAAAGATCAATATCCTATTCTTACTTTTGACTGGAATAATTTGGGATTAGCATGTCCTTGGTGTAATATTAAAA
Source organism: Bacteroidia bacterium (assembly GCA_025999935.1). Classification (GTDB taxonomy): domain Bacteria; phylum Bacteroidota; class Bacteroidia; order Bacteroidales; family Azobacteroidaceae; genus Azobacteroides. The sequence goes on from BNXY01000022.1 coordinate 16,072, forward strand.
AGAGTGATAACTTTGATGAGAATTGTTCTGTTATTAATCCATATACAGATGAGCCAGAGGATCATTTTATTTCTTTAGGAACAATGATTTGTCATAAGGCAGGCGATAATAGAGCACAGTTGACAGAACTTTTATTGGAACTTAACAGACCTGAATTAATGGAAAGTAGAAAGGCGAGAATTGATGCAATTCGCCCATTGATAGATCAATATACTAAAGAAATGAATCCAACATTAAAAAATATATTGAAGAAAAATCTTGAAGTGGAAATGTCAAATGATAAGCCTTACACTATGTGTATTAAAGCAACTGTAAAGTCAATGATAAACATTTTAATATGAAGAATAACACCTCCGAGCAATCTCTCACAAAAAAAGTCTGGAATCTTGCCGACGTAATCGCTGCCGCAGGCGTAGGCTTTACAGACTACATCATCCAACTGACCTATCTCTTGTTCCTGAAAATGGACTACGAGAAAACCGTGTTGGGCTATACAAGCACGATTCCTGACGGTTATGACTGGAAAGAATTGACAAGTTTAGACGGACTTGATTTAATCCGGCAGTATGAGCAGACATTGGATACTTTGTCCAAAAAAGACGACTTGATTGGCAGCATTTTCACCAAGGCGCAAAATAAGATACAACAACCGGTTTTGCTCAAACGGGTGATTTCGTTGATAGGCGAAGAAAATTGGCTGTCGATGGATGGCGATTTGAAAGGTGCTATCTATGAAACAATTTTGGAGAAGAACGGACAAGACAAAAAAAGCGGTGCAGGACAGTATTTTACGCCTCGTGCGCTTATCAATGCCATGGTCGATGTTACCCATCCTTTGATTACCGAAACAGTGTGCGACCCGGCTTGCGGAACAGGCGGTTTCTTGTTGGCTGCTTTCGATTACATGAAAAAACAATCGAACGACCGCGCAAAACAGCAATTTCTGCGAAATGAAGCCTTGCACGGAAACGACATCACGCCCTTGGTGGTAACGTTGGCATCCATGAATCTTTATTTGCATGGTGTCGGAACAGAGAAAAGTCCGGTAACTTGTTGTGATTCGCTGGAAAAATCGCCCGAAAAGTTATTTGACATCGTCCTTGCCAATCCGCCTTTCGGTACGCGACCAGCAGGTTCTACGAATATCTCGGCAATGCGCGACGATTTATATGTATCGACCAGCAACAATCAACTCAATTTTCTGCAACAGATTATGTTAACGCTGAAATCGGGCGGAAGGGCAGCGGTCGTATTGCCCGATAATGTATTGTTTGAAGGAGGTGCAGGCGAAACAGTGCGCAAAAAACTGCTTTCGGATTTTGATTTACATACCATTTTACGTTTGCCGACCGGCATTTTTTATGCCAATGGCGTGAAAGCGAATGTGCTGTTTTTTAGCAAAGGCAATCGCACCAAAGAAATCTGGTATTATGATTATCGCACGGAAATCAAGCATACCTTAGCCACAAATCCCATTCAACGCCATCATTTAGACGATTTTGTGAATTGCTATCGCTCACGTACAGACGCGGCATGCCACGTCTCTACCTATTCCGCAGAAAATCCAAATGGTCGTTGGCGAAAATACTCTTACGAGGAAATCATTGCACGTGATAAAACAAGTTTAGATATTACATGGTTTAAATCAGGTGAAGAAGCGGTCGATTATTCGCTTACCGAATTAATGACGATGATTGAAGAAAAAAGCCAGAACATCCTTTCGGCAGTAGGAGAGTTAAAAACAATAATTGGTAAAATAGAAGAATAAAATAAAAATCAATAATATGAGCGCATATCAAATACAGATGCTCCCGTTGCAAGGGGAAGTTGAAACAAGGTCGATATTAAAGAAACTGGCATCGGCACGTGGTGCACTTGCCGAAATGAAAGGTGTAACGCTAAGTATTCCTAATGAGCGTATTTTGATAAATACGCTTGCACTGCAAGAGGCAAAAGACAGTTCGGAAATTGAAAATATCATCACAACGCAAGATGAATTATTTCAATCGGACTTTGCTGCCAAAAAATTCAAAACCGTTGCTACCAAAGAGGTGTATAACTATGCTCATGCACTTTTGTCAGGTTTTGAAAACATGAAGAAAAACGGACTTCTAACATTGAATCAAATAATTGACATTCAATCTATTTTAGAAGAAACGAGAGCGGGCTTTCGGAAATTGCCTGGGACAGAATTGAAAAATGAACGAACAGGCGAAACGGTTTATACACCGCCACAAAGCTACGATGAGATTGTGCAATATATGAATAATCTGGAACAATTTATCAATGACGAAACGCTATCGGATTTAGACCCGTTGGTAAAATTGGCGATTATCCACCACCAATTTGAAAGCATTCACCCTTTTTATGACGGTAATGGAAGGACAGGAAGGATTATCAACATTCTTTATTTGGTAAAAGAAAAACTTTTGGATATTCCCGTTCTTTATCTAAGTCGTTTCATCAATCAAAACAAAGGAGAATATTATTCTTTATTACAAAAAGTAAGAACTGAGAACGCTTGGGAAGCATGGATTTTGTTTATGTTGGATGGTGTAGAACAGACTTCTCGACAGACCATAACAATCATTCAAGGCATAAAGACGCTGATGCAGACACAAAAGCACAAAATCAGAGAAGAATTACCCAAAATCTACAGTCAAGATTTGTTAAACAGTCTTTTCAAATATCCCTATACGAAAATTGATTTTATCATGGAGGATTTGATGATTAGCAAATCAACTGCAATCCGCTATTTAGATGGGTTGACAAAAATGGGAGTTTTAGATAAACAAAAAATATGGAAAGAGAGTTACTACATTAATAATGAGTTATATACATATTTATCCAATGTTAATGAAATTCCCCTCTGAAATTATCAAGTGTCAAAAAAGCCGATTCTTGACACCTGATAAGACTGTCAAGTGTCAAAAAAGCCGATTTCTGACACTTGATAAAGTTGTCAAGTATCAAAAAAACCGATTATTGATACCTGAGAAAAATGCCATGTATCAAAAACAAGCATTTTCTATACATGATAAAGTTATATGTATAGAAAATATACATTGCTTTGCATGAAACAATTTGTAATCAGAAAACAATGAATACTAAACAGTTAAGACAAAAAATATTAGACCTTGCCATTCGTGGCAAATTGGTGCCGCAAGACCCCAATGATGAGCCTGCATCGGTGCTTGTTGCCAAAATCCGTGCAGAAAAAGAACGGTTAATCAAGGAAAAGAAAATCAAGCGGGACAAAAACGAATCGTTTATTTTTTATGGTGAAGATAAATCCCATTATGAGAAGTTACCTTTTGAAGTGCCAGAGAGTTGGACATGGATGAGGTTAACTGATATGGCTATTGTTGCTCTTGGAAAAACACTTGACAAACAAAAAAACAGAGGAGAGTATAATCCTTATTTGAGAAGTGTAAATGTCCGTTGGGGACATATTGCTTTAGATGACTTAAAAGAAATGAAATTTGAAGAATCTGAACTTGAAAGATATAATATCCTTGAAGGAGATTTGTTGATTTGTGAGGGAGGGGAAGCAGGTAGATGTGCAGTTTGGAAAAATCAATCTGTTTCAGTAAAATACCAAAATGCTATTCATCGGGTAAGGTTTTATTCTGGAATCAATTCAGACTTCTATATGTATGCGCTTTGGCACTACAACAACAGCCATATTTTAGAGAACTATTGCAAAGGCGTTACAATTAAGCATTTAACAGGGCAAGCACTTGATTTACTCTATTTCCCTCTCCCTCCGCTTTCCGAACAGCACCGTATCGTTTCCGAAATTGAACGATTATTTTTGCTTATTGATAGCATCGAAGAAAACAAACAGTCATTAGAGCAAGTAATTAAACAAGCCAAGTCCAAAGTACTTGACCTCGCCATTCATGGCAAACTTGTTCCGCAAGACCCGAATGATGAGCCTGCATCGGTTTTGTTGGAAAGGATTAAAGCAGAGCAAAAAACGAAAAAACAAACTGCAGATATTTCACATTATCCGTTTGTAGTGCCTGAAAGTTGGGTGTGGTGCAGGTTAAATGATATTGCAAACATTGCTCTTGGAAAAACACTTGATAAACAAAAAAATAAAGGAGAATTTAAGACTTATTTGAGAAGTGTAAATATCCGCTGGGGACATGTTGATTTGGATGATTTAAAAGAAATGAAATTTGAAGAATCGGAGCTTGAAAAATACAATATCCTTGAAGGTGATTTATTGATTTGTGAAGGTGGCGAAGCAGGAAGGTGTGCGGTATGGAAAAATCAATCAGTTTCGGTGAGATACCAAAATGCTATTCATCGAGTAAGATTTTATGCTAAAATCAATTCAGATTTTTATATGTATGCTCTTTGGCATTACAATAATAGCGAAATTTTAGAAGAATATTGCAAAGGTGTTACAATTAAACATTTAACAGGACAATCACTTAATTTGCTTTATTTTCCTCTTCCTCCACTATCCGAACAAAAGCGTATTGTGTCCCAAATAGAAACAATTTTCAATCAATTAGATGAAATCGAACAATCAATAAAAGCGTAGGTTTCAATTTCCTACGCTTTCGTAATTGAGTATTACCATGTAACAACTTTATCAACAATCATTTGTTGTTCGCTCGCTGTCCGTCGCAAATAAATCCGTGTCGTTTCGATACTTTCATGTCCCATTAAATCTGCCAATAGCGCAATGTCGTTGAATTTATCCAAAAAATTCTTGGCAAAGCGATGGCGGAAAGAATGAGGATAAATTACCTTGATGTTCAATCCGTATTTTTCCGCAAAGTGTTTAAGTTGTTGCGAAATACCTCTTGCGGTTATTCGTTCGCCAAAACGATTTCGGAAAATATAACCCGAAGAAAGGCTCTTTTCTTTCAACCATTTTGTGGCTTCTTCCCGCAATTTTTTCGGAATATACAATCGGCGAACTTTTCCGCCTTTGGTGTACATATCCAAGTACCCTGTTTCAACGTGCTCCGCTTTTATTTGCAGTAATTCGCTAATTCTCGCACCGGTTGCCGTCAAAAACCAAACTACAAAATACCATTCGGTATGTCCATCGGTTTTTAGATTGGTTTTCAGAAACTTGTAATCTGCATCACTGACAACGTTTTCGAGGAAGTTTTTTTGTTGCACTTTCACAAATTTGAGTTTCAACCGTTCCTTTTGAATAAATTCGAGGTATTTATTCAATGCCTGCAACCGTAAATTGACCGTTTGGGGTTTGAAGTGCTCCATCAAATAGCCTTTATAGGCTAAAAGATTTTCTTTATCAATCTTTTCATACTGCGTAAGAAAATGATTGATAGTCCACACATAAGACGTAACCGTACTCTTAGAGAGGTCACTTTTCTCAAGAAATTTCTGAAATGTTGTTACCATAATTTTAATATTTAAAAGTTTACGGCAACAAAAGTATCTTATGTGAGATACTTATAAATTGTTTTGAATTGAATCCAATGTTTTGAAGATTGTTTCGATTTGAGAGACAATGCGGTGCTGCTCTTTTAATGGTGGAATTGGTATCTGGGTGTTTATAATTTTATCTTTAGAAATATTCGGTTGCGCTCCACCCTCTGCTTTATCTTTAAAGTCTTCTCTATGAGATAATAAATAATAAAACAGATATTTATTAAAAATAATTGAGTTTGGTTTGCAAACACAACAAGCCTGATTTGTTGTTGTTTCAATATTTAGAATGCCACATCTTCCAATAGTTGCTCCGTATAATGCAATCACAACAGAGCCAATAGGATTTAATTTTAATTGTTTACATTCTATTAGTGCAGATTCACTAATATACTCTGATACACTTGTTATTATATCATCGTTTAAATCGCCCGTTTTTAACCATGGAATTGTTCCATTTACATAATAGTTACTGTTTGTTCGACTTGGCGTTGTACCCGCAGACCAATTTCCTATGTTTTCCATCTTGCACCACACCCAATCCTCTGGTATTTCAAACGGATAATGTGAAATATCAGCAGTTTGTTTCTTCGTTTTCTGCTCTGCTTTAATCCGTTCCAAAAGCACCGATGCAGGCTCATCATTCGGGTTTTGAGGAACAAGTTTGCCATGAATGGCGAGGTCAAGGACTTTGGCTTTGGCTTGCTTGATGATTTGTTCTAATGAAGTTTTGTCATTTTCTATTTCATCTATCCAGGTAAAAGCGGATTCGATGACAGAAACGATGCGCTGTTGCTCTGGGAAAGGCGGTATAGGAAATATGTACGATGTAATATTCTCATTATTTATTGACGGGGAGTTATCTCCTTTCATAAAGGCATTTAGTCCATCAATGACATACGATGATAACATTAAATAATACAAATACTTAGGATATAATACTTTTGTCGGTTGGCATACAAAAAAACCAGTTGAAGCTATACAATTAGAATATTTTGCATCAACGTATGCAATATTTTCCAAATAGGGTCTGACCATAGAAAACAAAGTGGCGCCAATCTCAACTCCACGATTAGCTCGACTTGGTGCATCAGTAACGCTAAGATATTTCGGCTCAGTTATTTTATGTTTCTTATTGTCTATAGAATTGATGTCTATGTATCCAAAAGTATCTCCTGTTGGTTTCTTACTTTCCATCGGCTTAAAACATTCACTCCCTTTTACCCACATCCAATTTTCCGGAATCTCAAAAGGTATCTCATCCTCAATACATTTCACTGTTCCATCGACAAACTTCTCATAATGGGATTTATCAAAAGAATACTAAACATTATCAATCTGATTAATAATCAAATAACCCTCTTTCTCATCTGCCATACAAAATTATATTCCACGATAAAACACAAGACCAAGCTCCGTTTCCGGCAAAAATCTTCCTTTTTCGTTCCTTAAAAGCGTATTTTTGCCGAAAGTCTTGTTGATTTATCGCTTCATATTGAAGGTGTATAGCAGTTGAGAAAGAGATAGAAAATTCAAACTCTTGATGACTTATGACGCCAAAGTAGGACATCTCTTCGCCAATTTCGGACAAGGCAGGAAATTCTTTGGTGGTTCATTATCTTTGGTATAACTTTGCTTTGACATTCATTGATAAAGTAAGATTGTATGCGAAAAATTACTTATATAAACCTATCCCATCGGGAGGCAAACACCCGGATTTGGAATTTTCTGATTGAGAAATACAAGTCTATCAAACAGCATAATGTGCCAATGGCATATTTGTGGCTGGTTGTAGCCTGTATCGCTTTCGGATTCATTGCCGTTTTCGGTTGGTTTGCTTATCTTACCGTGTTTTTTCAAGATATACGTTTTACGCCTCACTATCTGCGAACTGTTATCCGGCACAATCAAATGACAATTTCTCAAGTCAATGACTACCTTAATTCACAGGTGTTTAAATACAAAACGAGTTTATCACATGGGCATTTCTCTCTCAAAGGACAAAGCCGTATCGAAGCAACGTTCGAGTTGCTGTACAAAGAATTCAGATTGCCGGACAACAGCGATGCGCAAGTCATATCCCATATTGATGAAGTAAAACAGATTGTCATTGAAGGAAATACTGAAATTAAAACAGTTTCGGCATACACGAATCTAAAATCGGTTGAAGAGCAAAAGGAATTGGAACGCATACAAAGATTGAAGGAGGAACAGGCACAAAGAAAGACCTCGGCTAACAATCGCAACAAAGGAAGAATGTTAAGCTCTTTTGAATCGGCTTTGTCGGACGAACAACTGAACAAGCTGACCAACTGCTGTAACGCCATACCTATATTTACTCGTGATATTGAAACGTATGAACTAAAAGAAGTACTCGTAGGCTCACAGACAAAGCCTTTGCAATTGGATGTAAATAAACACATCGCCCTACTTTTTAACCAATTAAGCGAACATAAACTGATATGCAAAACATGGATGAGTGTCGCCGAAAGAAACCAATGTTTCCTGTCTAAAAAAGAGAAACTAATAGTATCCAAAGACTTGTCTTCCGCCTTGTCTGCCTCTTCCACTATCAAATTGGAAGTAGAAGAAGATATTAACAAATGGGTTAAAGCCATCGTAGAGCAGAAATAATACATCCTCAATACACTTGAATGAGCCTGAGATTATATTAATCTTGGGCTTTTTTATTGTCCACAATTCTCAAAACATTGGCGGTTAATACGAATACATTGGCGGACAATCTTTCTGTTGCTTGGATGATATTCCTTTGCGCTCGAAAGGTAGTCGCGACACCTGATTGTATCATTAATAAAAATTATTCGTATGGAAAATAATGTATTGGAAAAGCGTCTGGAAAAGATTGAGAATTTGCTTCTCGGACAAAAAGATGTGTTCACTTTCGATGAATGCTGCGGGTACACAGGTATATCAAAGACCTATATGTACAAACTAACATGTACAAGCAAGATACCCCATTTCAAGCCTCACGGCAAGACAATCTATTTCAGCAAGGAAGAAATAGACAAGTGGCTGATGCAAAATCCGGTGAAAACAGCAGGGCAAATCGAACAGGAAGCAGCGACGTATGTAGTAACAGGTCATCGAAAACGGTAAGCCATGAACTACATCGAACTGATAAATAACTTTTGGCTGATTGACGAACAGAAAGGGTTCAATGGACATGAAACACGGTTGTACTTCTTTCTGCTTTGCTTAGGCAATCGCTTGTTTTGGAAAATGGAATGGCTCGAGTACGGAGACGATAAGATGCAGGCTTATATCGGGATTTCGGCTGCTACCTTGCGTACTTCTCGGAACAAACTAAAGGCAGCATCCCTTATTGACTTCGTTGTCGGAGGGCAGGAATATAGGACAAAGACAAGGTATAAGATTTTAACACCTAATCCGACACCTTGTCATGGCTCTATACCTTATAGTAAAACAAATACAAAAACAAACACTTTTAAAACAGTTAAGAATGAAAGATTTTCAAAGAGAGAATTTGTTGCCTCCGGGAGTGATTTTGACTAATAAGCTCGATTTGTGCATGGAGACCATAAAAGCCCGCTTTGCCGGTGAAAAAAAAATAAATGAGTCGTTACGATTTCCTTTTCCGTTTGAGTACGAGGAGTATAAACTGTTGCTGGCTCAAAGTGCCAACGTTATTTTGGAACAACGGCGAGAAAAACAGTCGTTTGTGTTTGATGAAAAGAATGAGTCGGTCATTCGGCAACTTTTCTTCTACCTGACATTAGACGACCATTTTTTCGGCGACCCGCAAAAAGGTATAATGCTTGTAGGAAAATACGGTTGTGGAAAAACGCTCATTATGCAAGCCATGGCGGAGATGTATAACTCCGTGATTCATTCCTTGCACCTGCAACGACCACTGCTGAAATTTCTCAAATCGTCCGAATTGCTGGATTTATTGAAAGAGAAGTCCATCAAAAGTTTTTCCCAACAACCGCTTGTCATTGATGAGTTTGGGCGGGAGCCGAAACAAATCATGGATTTCGGCAACTTGCGAAGTCCGATGATTGAACTATTGTGCAAGCGATACGATACCGGAGCATGGACACATGGAGTAAGTAACTTCACTTTGGAAACGCTTGGTTCCGAAAATCTTTACGGGCAAATGACTGGCGACCGATTGAAATCCATGTTCAATTTTATTGAACTCAAAGGCGAAAGCCGGAGAAAATAAACCGATTTATGAATCGGGAAGTGAATATACGAAAGCAGATATTTCTAACATTGCAAGATGTCAGTTTGTATAAACAAACTGCTCTTGCACCGCTTCCGCTCCCCACTTCCGTTAAAGAATGATGAAGCATGAATAAAACAGAAATGATAATCATGAGATGCTCGGTTTCGGAGAAAAGCATCATCTCCCGCATGGCAGAAAAATGCGGCATGGGCATATCCGAGTATTGCCGACAACAAGCAATGCAGGGCGAAGTTTGGGCGATACCCAAACTGTCGTCCGAGGAGGTGGAGTATTTTCATCTGCTGAAAGCGTATTGTGTAAACTTTAACCGGATTGCCAATTTGATTCGGAATAAAGACCTATCGTTGTTGGATGCTATTCGGGAGCTTGTAAGCAATCTCACCCAATTACAAAAGCGGATTATATGATAGCCAAGGCAAAAGCAATAGCACACGGAAGTAGAGCTATCGAATACGCAATGCGCGAATCCAAAAAAGGCGACCTGATTGCATCGAACTTGATTCAGGATGAAACACCGGATAAAATCTATCAGGAATTTGTGGAGGCACAAAAGTACAACAGTCGTTGCAAGAACAAATTTATCCGAATCGAAATTGGCATTGCTCCACAGGATGAAGCAAAGTTAACGGACAAGGAGCTATCCAAAATCTGTTGGGAGTTCAGTCGGAAATTCGGGTTTGGCAATCATCAATGGATAGCCTGCACCCATCGGGACACCGACAACCTGCATTTACACATGATAGTAAACCGGATGAGCATAGACAATAAAGTCTATCAAACGGATTTTATCAGTAAACGAGCCGGAAAGATTGCTGAAGAAATCAGCCGTCAAATGGGATTGACCATCGCCAATGAGGTACAGCGAAAAGAAAAATATCGCCCTGACGTGATGTTCTTTGAGCGGATGATGGCGCGAACTCGAATGGAACAGGCGGCAATAGCTGTTTTGAAAACCCGCCCGAAATCACTCAAGGATTTCACAAACGGGATGCAAAAGCGGGGAGTAACCGTTACAGAAGCCAAGAACAAGAAGGGAAATACCTACGGGCTTCGGTTTTCCGGTGACGACCAGACGTTCAAGGCTTCGCAAATTGGCAAAGAGTTTGGATACAGGACACTATTGAATACTTTCTCTGAAAACAGGCGGGAGGAGTATCAGGCAATGCATCAGGAGAATAATCAGTCCGTAGATTTGGGAGCAGCCATTGCAGGTGGTGTATTAGCCGGTATCGGCTCTATAGGCTCCATGCTACCTTTGGATTGTGCAAATCCGGATGATTACAATCCAAGCCTATCAGAGGAAGAAAAAAGAAAACGTAAACTTAAAAAGAAAAGAAGATATGGCAGACAATTCTAAAAACAATCCCCGTAATCATTCAGTCCACGATGCGATGATGGCTGAAATAATCGTAAAGGAACTGGGGAAGTTCAGTAATTCGCATGAGTTGATAATGGAGAGTACCCAAAAGATTCTTTCCCGATATGATGACATAGGCATCCTGATTGACAAGATGGAACGGAGAGACCAAATCATTGCCAAGTGCATCAAAGACCTCCAGCTATCGACAGACGATTACCTAAAGCTCACAGAGCTATCCATGGATATGGCTAAAGAACTAAAGGAAGCCAACGAACAAGGTATCGGCATCGAGCAGGGTTCATTGGATAAAGTCATCGCTGCCGTTCAGAAAGCCAATGAGCCGATAAGGGAACATATCCGATGGCTGACGTATGGAGTAGGTGCAGCAATAGGAGTTTTGCTCATCCTTTCTTTGATGTTTTAAGGGGAACTTTTTACACTCTTTTTACACCCTGCTAAAACACAAATAGCTGATTTTCAATTGAAAATCAGCTATTCAGGGTACCCAGAGCCGGGATCGAACCGGCATGGAAGTGAATCCACTGGTGTTTGAGACCAGCGCGTCTACCAATTCCGCCATCTGGGCAAGTGGTAAACTGTAAATCGGATGCAAAAGTACAAAAAATTTTGGATATGACAAATCTTTCAAGGCTTTTTTATTACTTTTGTGCAATATTTACTTATTCTGTCTATTTATTATGAAACAGCAAATCATCCGTTGCACGAATATAGAAAAGGATTTAGCTCAATTTATCAGCGATTTGAGCTATGACGGCTTGTTCCTTTTAACCGACGAGAATACGCACAAACTTTGTCTCCCGCTCATTGAATCCGTTCCCGAAATCCGGACGGCCAAGCAAATTATTATCCCGGCGGGCGACGAAAACAAAAATATCCGATCACTTTCTATGGTCTGGGAATTTCTTTCACAAAACGGCGCGAATCGGAAATCGCTGCTGATTAATCTCGGCGGCGGCATGTTGACCGACTTGGGCGGATTTGCTGCGGCCACTTTCAAGCGAGGCATCCGATTTATCAATATCCCCACTACCTTACTGGGCGCTGTCGATGCAGCCGTTGGCGGAAAAACCGGCATCAATTTCAAGGGATTGAAAAACGAAATCGGCGCTTTTGCTCCTGCGCTTGCCGTGTTGATTGATTCCAACTTTTTCAAAACCCTTGATGCAACCAATCTGCTTTCGGGCTATGCCGAAATGTTGAAACACGCCCTATTAAATTCCGAACAGGAATTAAACGAAATATTGCGTTTCGATTTGGAAAATCCGGATTATCAAAAATTAAACAGCTTGTTGTTCGAATCCGTATTGGTTAAAGAGCGAATTGTGACGAAAGACCCAACCGAACAAGGCATCCGCAAAGCGTTGAATCTCGGACACACTTTCGGTCACGCCTTCGAAAGTTTCTCCTACGAAATCAAACGACCGGTTCCGCACGGTTACGCTGTGGCTTGGGGAACGGTTTGCGAGCTGTATCTTTCTTTGGTAAAATTGGGATTCGACAAAGACGATTGGATGAAAGTCGCCCGATTTGTTAAAGCGCATTACGGTGTTTTTGCTTTCGATTGTACTCACTATCAACGACTTTATGAGTTGATGCAACACGACAAAAAGAACGAAACGACCACTATCAACTTCTCTTTATTGAAAAAAATTGGAGAAATTGAAATCAACCAAACGGCTAATCAACAAGAGATTGATGAGACTTTGGACTTTTTTCGGGAATATTTTGGACTTTAATAAATTAGGATAAAGAGGCTGTCTCAAAAGTATTTTAGAACACAAATTACGCAAAATGCACAAATCAACACAAATTTTATGTAAATGATAATCAACTATTTATGTGTTTACCAAATGCTTATTTTTTATGAGAATCTGTGCATTTTGTGTGTTTTGTGCGTTTTTATTCTGCCTCTTGTTGTGCTTCGTATTCTTTCAGCAACTTATCCTGTACGTCGGTCGGAACCAATTCGTAGGATGCAAACTTCATCGTGAAGGATGCGCGGCCTCCGGTAATGGAACTTAAAGACGTAGAGTAGCTGCTCATTTCTTTCAAAGGTACTTTCGCCAACAATTTTTCGTAGCCTTTCTCGGAACTCATACCCATAATCATGGCGCGGCGGCCTTGCAAATCGCCCATCACATCGCCCATGTATTCCGACGGAAGCGAAACTTCCACATCGTAAATCGGTTCGAGGATTTTCGGACCTGCGTTTTTGAAAGCGGTAGAGAAGGCATTTCTTCCGGCAAGCATAAACGAGATTTCATTGGAATCAACCGGGTGCATCTTGCCGTCATACACAATTACGCGAACGTCGCGGGCATACGAACCGGTCAAAGGGCCTTGTTCCATGCGTCCCATAATTCCTTTCAGAATAGCCGGTAAGAAACGGGCGTCGATTGAACCGCCCACGATAGAATTGACGAATATCAATTTTCCGCCCCATTCCAACGGGAGTTCCTGCACATCACGCGCCTGTATTTTAAATTCCTGTCCGTTGAATCTATAAATTTCGGGCATCGGCAGACCTTCCTGATAAGGTTCTACAATCAGATGCACTTCGCCGAATTGTCCGGCGCCACCCGATTGTTTTTTGTGACGATAGTCGGCGCGCGCCTGTTTCGTGATGGTTTCGCGATACGGAATTTTCGGTTCGAAAAATTCGATGGGCAATTTATCATTGTTTTCAATCCGCCATTTCAAAGTTTTCAGGTGAAATTCGCCTTGTCCGGAAACAATAATTTGTTTCAGTTCCTTGGATTGTTCGATTACCCATGTCGGGTCTTCGGCGCGCATCCGGCCGATGATTTCCATCATCTTTTCGGAATCTGCTTCGTTGACGGCTCTGATGGCGCGGCGGTATTTTGAATTGGGGTATTTGATAAAGTCGAATTTGTTGTCAGCGCCTTTGCCGTTCAAGGTGTTGCCGGTGTTTACATCTTTCAGTTTGACGGTAGCGCCGATATCTCCCGCTTGTAATTCGGGAACTTCCGTGCGATTTTGACCGGCTACAACAAATAGTTGAGAAATGCGTTCTTTAGAACCCCGATCTTCGTTCAACACATCCTCGCCGGTTTTTAAAGTACCGGACATCACTTTGAAATAAGATACGCGGCCAATATGTGGTTCAACAGTTGTTTTGAAGATGAAAACAGAGGTTGGTGCAGTCGGGTCGGGTTTGATTTCTTTGCCTTCGGTATTTTTATATATCGGCATTTCCGGAACGCTGGGAACATTGTTGCCCAAAAATTCCATCAAACGGCGAACGCCCATGTCTTTTCCTGCCGAAGCGCAAATTACAGGGAACATGCCGCGGGTCAACAAACCTTTGCGGATGCCTTCGCGCATTTCGTCTTCTGTGAGGCTGCCTTGGTCGAAGAATTTTTCCATCAAAGCTTCGTCGTTTTCGGCGGCGGCTTCAACCAAGGTATTGTGCAATTCTTGCGCTTTTTCCAATTCGGAAGCGGGAATATCCAAAATTTCGGGCGTTCCGCCTTCCGGTTTCCATTGGTAGAGTTTCATTTTCAGCACATCAACCATCTGGTGGAAATTTTGTCCGGTTTGGATAGGATATTGAATCTGAACCACTTTCCCACCGTAAGTTTCTTTCAGTTGCGCCAATGTTTTATCGTAATCCGCATTTTCTTTATCCAATTGATTGATAAGGAAAATAACCGGTTTACTCAAAGCGTCGGTATAGCGGAACAAGTTGATGGTTCCCACTTCCACGCCGTATTGGGCATTGATGACCATCAAAGCCGTATCGGTTACGTTCAATGCGGAAACAGCGCCTCCGGCAAAATCATCCGAACCCGGCGTATCGACGAAGTTCAATTTTTTACCTAACCATTCTGTGCTGAAAATGGTTGAGAACACGGAATAACCGTATTCTTTTTCTACGGGGAAATAATCCGTTACGGTATTTCCGTTATCCACGGAGCCTCTGCGTTTTATAATACCACTCTCGAAAAGCAACGCTTCTGAGAGAGTGGTTTTCCCGGAGCCGGAACCGCCGATAATGGCAATGTTCCTGATTTCATTTGTTTGATATACTTTCATGATATCGTTTATATTTTAAAGTTTAACAATATTTTTATCTGTGTTTAAAAACTGCGCAAATTATAAAAAAATAAGAACCTGCACAACCTATTTAATATGTTGTATAACATGTATTGCGAAATTCGATTCTATTTCTGCAATTATCATTGCATTATTGATACATGGCAGGAACTTCTATGCCCAATTGTTCAAATATAATTGTTGGGTCGGTAAGGGCGCCGAAACCAAAGTAAATGATTATACCAATTGTACAAATTACGCTGAGTAAAGAAGGAATCAAACCGACCCATGCACAGATTTTCCCTGCTTTAATATTTTTGAAAGAACCTTCTGTGTATTGATCCGGATTAGCAACATACAGTTTTGTTGCTGAGCTTGCCAATATTAAAGCCGGTATTGCAAAAAGAATTCCTGAGATATTGAGAAAAGGCACAGGAATAAATGAGCTGATGCAGCAAGCCGGAATAGAAATAATTCCCAAAACTAAGATAACAGTTGCATTGGGAAGGTCAACTTTTAGTTCGTACTGATTTTGTTCCATAATTAAATTAATTTATGTGTAAATATTTTGTAAAAATAAAAAATAACAATCATTGAAACGGTAACAATATAAGACCATTGGATGATTGCCGCTCCGTGTTTGAACTTGAATTTCAGATGCAGCGCAGTGAAAATCAAAGTAAAAAGCAAAGGAATCGTAGCCGGATACAATTGAACGCTTCGGACTAAGTCTCCCTCAAAAAGCGCAATCACACTGCGTTGCAGACCGCATCCCGGACAATCCAAATGGAAGAAGCGCTTACTTGGACAAGTCAGCAAATGCGTTTTCAACCATTCGATAATCTGGGTCATACTGCAATTCTTGTTCTTACGAATGCAAAAATAAGTAAAATTTTTTTAAATCACATACTGTTCTGGATTTTTTTGTGCATTTATCATTAAATACATCCATGCCCGAAGCTAAAGAGGAAATAAAGTTGATTATCGTTCAAATAAAATATAACAATTCGATAACATTAAATAGCAATTTGATAACCTACTTTGATTAAAAGGCGTATTACCTTCGCATCAACAAAAAAAATAAAAATATAGCATGACTTCAAAAGCGGACGAAATAGCATTTTATGGATCAATTTATCTCTTGACCTTCGGCAAAGATAGGACATTCTTTTATGAAAATGCTTCCGATGTTATCTGTCAATTTTTAGTTGATAACTATTGGGGAGAAAATTTAGTGTCAAGAGTAAATCTACTCTCCAAGCTACTTTGCTTTGATTCCTTTGTTCATCCAAAAATAAAGGATGAACTGGTTCGAAAATCCAGAGAAGTGAGTAATTATTTCAATCAAAATCCAAAATAAGCCCGACTCCCTTTACATTTGTTATGCGAATGGATTTATCTTTGGATAAATAATTTCGTATTTTGCTGATAAATACGTCCAAACTTCGGGAATTAAAGAAAAAATCACCCGTTTCCCACAATTTGGAAAGAATCTCATCCCTTTTAATGATTTCGCCTTTATTGCCAAGCAATAATTCCAATATTTGGGATTCTTTGGCTGTCAATATTTGTCTATCGGAATCATAAATCAGAAAGTGGTTTTTAGGGTCAAAAACATATTCTCCTATCTTGTGTAATGCGTTTTTTGCTCGTGTTTTATTGTTGTTTCTTAAATGGATAAGCGCCTTAATATGTGCGTCTAATTCTTCGGGCAAAAATGGTTTTTTGATATAATTGTTTGCGCCGATGTCGTATCCGGTTGTGACATCCCTTGCAGTGGTTTTACTTGTTGCAAAAATAACCGGAATATCTTGATTGGTTTCCCGTATTTTTTTTATCGTTTCCAAACCATTTAAAACAGGCATTTCTATATCGGAAACAATCATGTCAGGGCCAAAGGATTTAAATAAAGAAAGTCCTTCCTCTCCATTCTCCGCGATGCAAACTTCATAGCCGCCTATAATTTCTTCCAGACTGCTTTTTACAATATAGCCCAAATTCGCATCATCTTCAATCAGTAGTAGCTTTATCATTGTTTGGTAAATTAATCGTAAATTCGCTGTAAGCGCCCAATACACTATCTAATTCTATTTTTCCGCCATGCGCCCGGATTACTTGATAAACGTAGTTTAAACCCAAACCAAATCCACTTATTTTTTGTTCTTTTTGCACAGCAGAGGCCCGTTCAAATTTTTCAAATATTATTTTTTTGTCTTTTGCGGAAATGCCGATTCCGTCATCCTTAAATTTAATTTGCGTATAATTTCCTTTAATAAAACCGGTTATAGAGATGTTGGCTTTTTCTTTTGAATATTTTACCGCATTATCAATTATATTGTTGAATGATTCGTAAATGTATTCATAATCGCCGTAAATAGTTTCTATGCCATTCAATGCTATTTGAAATTGAATATCTTTAGCCGTGTTTAATTGATATTTTTGGGTTAAATCATGAATCAATTCATCCAAAGCAATCGGCTTTTTGAAAAGCGTGATTTTGTCCTCTTCAAATTGGGCAATGATTAATATTTTATTGGCAATCGACAGAAGATGTTCTCCTTCTTTTGAAATAATGTCATAATAATTCTCTTTCATTTTGGGTTTAGCATCTAATTTTCCTCCTTTTAATGCGTTAACGCCCATTAATATGGAAGTAATCGGATTCTTCATGTCGTGAATCATGGCATAGGTAAAATCCTGCCTGATTTCCGCTATCCGGTTTTGCCGGACAATAATTTTTATCTGTAAGAATAAACAATAGATTACGACTATGGCTAAACCAAGAGAACCAAAGAGGAGTAAAAGCATTTGTCTAAAAATAATCTTGTAGGGCGATGGAATATTTACTACAATAAATTCAGGAGCAGCGTTTTTTAGTTGTATCTTCGTTTGGTACGACAAACTATTTGACCCTATTCCATGATTGATAAATGCTATTTTATTATCCAATGAATCAACAAGGCACAAAGAATAATCCAATTGTTTGAAATTTTCTTTTATATTCTTTTCCAAAATACTATCTACCACTTCAAATGAGATTGGCAAATCTAATTCAGAATATATATCATTTAAAATCAGTATATTTTCATAATGGTCGCCGTATGGATGAACGCCATATATTTTTCTGCCTTCAAACTCTTTTCTTCTTGCTGAATGTTCCACTCTGGTATATGCCTCTTTTTCAACTGCATTAAGAAAAACTTCATCAAATTTTTTCTTAAACTCTCCTTCCATAAGCGTATAGGTATTATAAAGCCATATCCCTTGTAAGAAAAGGATGGAAACAAGCGCAATGAAAGTGATTATTTTAATATAATTGTGCTTCATTTTATACCGTTGTAATTTTTTTTTACAAAGATATAACAATTTAATAACATTTAATAGCATTTTGATAACTTATTTTAAAATTTATTTAGTGTTACTTTGCATCGTCAAATAATAAACAAGTAAAATTTAAAAAAACAATTAAAAATGAATTATGATGAAAACAATTTTTGAAAAATTCGAGAAGTACGCATTAGCGAAAGAAAAAATGTCTAAAATTAAAGGTGGTTTCCATTATGAGTGGATAAATGGAGAATTAGTATTGGTTCCGGATTGATGATTAGCGGGTTATTTTAAGATTGCTTTGAAAGTTGTTGATTATTAGTAAATTATAAAATATAACAATTCGATAACATTAAATAGCAATTTGATAACCTACTTTGATTAAAAGGCGTATTACCTTTGCATCAACAAAAACAAAAAAATGTAAAAAATTATGAGATTAGTAGAATTAGCAATGAACGATTTTGAGGCTTTTTCAGATTTCGTAAAATCATTGACGATTTTATAGATTCTTTACCAATGAAATATGACACAAAAATTGGTAAGTCAGGCGTGGATATGAGCGGAGGACAGAAACAAAGACTCTTAATAGCACGAGCTGTATATAAAAATCCGGATTATTTATTTTTTGATGAAGCTACGAATGCATTAGATGCAAAAAAAGAGCAACAAATTATGTCTAATTTACAAGAATTTTATAAAGGAAGGACTGTTGTTATTGTTGCCCATAGATTAAGCACAGTCCAACATGCAGATAATATAATTGTTTTAGACTCTGGAAGAATTACAGAACGAGGAACACATAATGAATTGACACAGAAAAAAGGTATTTACTATCAATTAGTAAAAAATCAATTAGAATTGGGTAATTAAAAACTCTAATAATAATATAAAAATAAAAGAAATGAAAACAAAAATGTTAATGATTCTATTCGGCTTATTAATAGTGGCCAATGGTTATTCGCAAAAAAAAATTATAGGAAAAGTGATTGATGAAAACGGTATAGCCATTTCAAATGCGGTTATTACGCACCTTGATAATCAAAATGGAAGTCTTATTAAAAATACAGTTGCCGATGAAAAAGGCTATTTTGAAATTGACAATGTGAAATTTGAGATTGAACGAATAAAAATAACCGCTATCGGTTATAAAGATTTTGATATTCTTTCCGAACCGTTGACAGATAGTTTACAAATTGTACTCCGTCCGTTATCCGTCGAGTTGGGAGAAGTGGTTATACAAGGGAAATCATTTATTACGCAAAAAACGGACCGGTTAGTGTTTAATATTGCTAACTCAAATATTACAAAAGGCAGCAATACCTATGATTTGCTGAAATTCACGCCACTTGTACGTGTGGATGATGAAAGACTGACGATTCTGGGGAAAAATGACGTTATGTTGTATATCAACGGGAAAAACAGCCATTTATCCACCGATGCCATCCGGAATTACCTCCGCAGTTTACCTTCCGATAGAATTGCAAGCGTAGAAGTAATTACAAATCCCTTGAGTAATTTTCGTATTTCCGGAAATGAGGGAATTATCAATATTGTACTTAAAAAAAATGAGAGTGATGGCCTAAGAGGAATTATAAGTCTGAATGACTCTTACCAACATTTCAATTCTACCGATGGAAGCGCCTATCTGTATTACCAGAAAAATAAATTGAACCTGTCGATCAATCTGTATGGAGGAAATAACAAGCATTACACAAAAACAAAGGCAGAATATACTTATTTCAATAGTGGTAAACAAAATATTGTAGAAAATACAATCGCTCCCAATAATGTTCAGGCAGGAACGAATATTATGGCAGATTATAAATTGTCGGACAAGCAGACTTTAGGTATAATGTTGAACGGAATATATCAGGAAAAGAGAGATAACCGTACTGCACAAACTTACTATCGACAATTGAATGTATCGGGTATCGATTCCATCATCCATTCCGATACGAAGTTGCGTACACCCGGTTCCAATTTTACCGCCAATCTGAATTATCGTTTGAAAACGGATAAAAACGGAAGTCAGCTTTCTTTGGATTTGGATTTTTTGCGTAACAATAAAGATGCCAAAACTTATGCCAATTTTTCAAGGCTTGAAAATACCCCAATCCAAGATTATTATACCCAATTCATACAACAATCCAAAGATTATATCAATAACTTTTCGGGGAAAGCGGAATATAATCATGTATTGGATAAAAAAAGTAATATCGCAGCGGGAATAGAATTTTCGTCATTGGATTCCAAAATGGATTTTTTTTATGGAAATTTATTTCACGGAGAATATGTAAATGATAACAAAAAAAGTAATATTTTTAATTATAAAGAAAGTTATGAGGCCGGATTCATAACTTACAGCAAAGTATGGAACAATAAATTCAATAGCACAATGGGAGTTCGTTTGGAACATACTCACGGTAAAGGCGAGCAGGAAAAAGGAGATACACACAGCGTTGACCGGAATCAAGTGGACGTATTGCCGACTTTAGCGCTCCAATATGTCGCTAATCCCAATCACAGACTGTCTTTAAACTTCACATCGGCTGTCACAAGAACTCCAATAAGTATCCTTAATCCATTTCAATTTTATTCAACACCAACAACTTATTCGGAAAATAATCCGGATTTGAAATCTGCAAAACTATATATTGCCGCTTTCAATTACATACTGAAACGGCACTATATTTTGGGTGTTAATTATGGACATATAATAAACTGTTTCAATTCCTTTACGCTACCGGCAGAGAATGAATATACAAAGATAAAAACGCTCAATTACGGAGATGCAAACCAATTAGCCTTCATGTTGACGTGGAACGATTCCTTTTGGCAAAATCGCATTTATGTGAATGTTTCAGCACAAAGCGCTTATATGGAATACAAAGGAAATGTTGAATCTCTTCCGATTGACATAAAGGGTTTTTATTATAATTTTTCTTTAGCAGGTGGGGTGCAAGTATCTAAAAAATACAATTGGAATATCACAACTAATTATACTTTTGCGAGTAAAAGCAAACTGGCACAGGAGAATATTAATGCCTCAAATCGATTAAATATTGAGGCAAAAAAAGTTTTTTCCAATAATGCCTCACTGATTATTGGCATTAGAAGCCTGCTTTACACAAAAAGTGATAGCCAAAAGGCATTTGATAATTATTATTACTATATGAATTATTTGCAAAGCAATCGGACTTTTTATGCAACCGTTTCTATTCCTTTTGGAAATATAAAGGCTAAAGGCGCGCAAAGTAGAAAAACATCTTCTTCGATTATTAAGTCAAGATTGTCGGAAGAAAAATAAATGTACAAACATAACTTCAAAAACAGACATGTATTTATTAAAAACTAATGTTTCGCACCAACTTTATGCGTTTATTTTCAATATACACCCTCTCAAAAGGCTGATGTAAAAGGGTTTCCAACCCACTTATAGGTAAGGATGTCGAGATGCAGTGGGCTGGAACGCTTTGATGCGCAGGGTAAAAATGTTATGTTTTTTTACCTTGAAAAAATAATAGGAACTCAAAAAAGAGTTAGCCCTATTTACCTCATTGCTTCTCAAAATAAAGCAACCTTTCCAAAGGAATATCGAAACGGAGCGTTTGGCCGCCTTTGTATATTTTGCCTTTTTCGTCTTTCCATTTGCCTTTCGGTAGTTTCACTTCCCGCAGATGTTCCCTGCTTACAACCGGAGCAATCAGGTATTTTTCGCCCAACATAAATTGGTTGGTGCAAGCGGCAAAACCTTCTCCAGGGAAGGCATATTCCATGTTTCGCACAATGGGTTCGCCTGAAAGCGACGATTCGCGAGCGCATTGAAGAATATAACTCCCCATTTTTTCATGCAAACGAGCCATCGAACGCACAATTGATAGATTTTCTGCATTGAGAATCCGCCAAGGCGCTACGGAAAATTGCATCATGGGCATCAAAGCATGGACTTGCGCCGAACGAATAATCAGTTCTTGGTCAAATTCATTTGCTTTTTTGTTGAGAAAAGAAGTATATGAACCACCGCCGATCATATCGGGACAAGTATAAGCATAGCCCGCCAATCCCGCGGCAATCATATCCGGAATCAATAATCGGACGGCATCCCACGAATAAATTTTATCACCCAAGCGTTGCACCAAAGCCTGACCGCCCATTTTCCAACCGGCGCGATATTCGTTGAACGGAAATTCCAAGCCAATTTTTGCCCAAAGCATAGTGTGCGTTGTTGACAAGGCGTTTTTATCGTAACTATCTATATTCTCCGTGTTATAATAACTATTGTCCCCCGCATCGAACTTGAATCCGTCAACACCGTATTTTTCCTGCATGTTTTTCAATTGGGACACAAAATAATCGAAAGCTTCCGGATGGCTCAAATCGTAACAAGCGCTTTTTCCGTTCCACCAAGAGATAATCGCCGGTTCTCTCTTCCCTTTTTGTTTTAATAAATATCCTTTTTCCGACAAAAAACGATATTCCGGACTGTCCGGACTCACGAACGGAGAAATCCACAGCATGATTTTAAATCCCATCTCATGCAATTGCGCCATCATTTGATGCGGGTCGGGAAATTTATCCGGTTTAAATTCAAAATTTCCGTAATATTTCTGCCAATTATCATCAATCATCAAAATGCCCGCCGGAAAATCGTTTCGGAGAACTTCCCGCGCATAATGCGTAATGTCCTGCTGGTTTTGATTGTACATCAATTCAATCCATGTATTGTATTGCGGCAAGGTAAAAAACAAAGAATCCGGCAAAATGCCCGAAGGTGGAAAAAATTGCTTGCTGGCGCTTAAATAAGCATCCCGCAGCGTTTTACCCGCCTGCCGAACCGAAATTTGTTCGTAATCGGATTGAAGAAAAAGGGCGTCGTTTTTTATCTCAAACCGGAAAGGATTTTCACTCCATACATAACGTCCTTTGTTTGACAGGAAAAATGGAACCACCTGATTGTTAACGTTCTGCAAAGATAAGTCAAATAGAGCAACCGGTTGGGTGATAAAATTTATTCGTGGGATGCCGTCCGATTATTGATTCCGGATATGATTGCCGCGGGATTGGCGGGCTATGCTTATACTTGTCCCGATA